>JANNUW010000439.1:0-24174 GCA_031414095.1 Hyphomicrobium sp.
CCGCCCCAAGAAGTCCAGTGATCAGCGCATTCTTCGCATCCATGGAGTAGCTGCGGTAGTCGTGCCCCGTCGCGATGTGGGGCCGCACCCCCCGCGCCTGAAGCAGCGTGCCAAGACCCAGCCCCAGGGCGCGAAAGCCCAATGCGTTGATCTCCCTGCCGATCAGCCAGCGGGCGTCGTACTCGCGAAACCCCGACGCCTTCACCAGCGGCAGCCGCTCGTAGTCGGCGGAATTAGGCACAAGGTCCTGGCGTGGGGGAGGCAGCATGCCCTCACACTATAGGGAGCGGGCCCCTTCCCACAATACCCCGTCAAATCTGGGTTAATCGTGCGCGCGCAGCTAGCTTGAAGTGCGGTCTCGTTTTGGCGGAGGCGGCTGGCTGTTCACAAGCCGGGGCGGCCCCGCGGGGTTCAGCGGCACCAGCCCAGACCTGTCCCTGTCGCCAAGCACCTCCTCAACGATGTTTATGGTAATTTTCTTTGAGTGAAGGGCGTAGCCATAGACTAGAGCCGCATCGCAGACGGCGTTGATTACTCTCGGGATACCGCTGCTGGCCTCGGCAATCATCGCGGCGGCACCCTTCGAAAACAGGTGCTCCTTGGCGCCCGCCAGTGTCACCCGGTGGTGGATGTAGTGGACCGCCTCCTCAAATGGAAGGGGACCCAGATGGAAGTCGGCGGAAATGCGCTGCGCAAACTGCACCAGCTCCGGCCTCTGCAGCATCGCCCGCAACTGCGGCTGACCGACCAGAATAACCTGAAGAAGCTGCGCCCCGTCAGAATTAATATTGGAGAGCATGCGGAGTTCCTCGAGGGCCGACAGGTCAAGGTTCTGCGCCTCATCAATCATCAGGACCGTATGCCGCCCCCGCTCGTACTCTGAAATCAGGAAATCCTGGAACTGCCTGAGAAGCCCCACGTACTTTGAATGGTCAAAAGGCTGGTTGAGTGAGAGAAGGATCCACTCCAGCAGCGTGCCCTGCCCCATCATTGTGTTTGAGATCAGGCCGACGGTTATCCGCTCGTCGATAGTGTGCAGGAGCTGGCGAAGCAGCGTGGTCTTGCCGCTGCCGATTTCACCGGTAATGACCGTGAAGCCGGCCTCGTTGAGAATGCCGTACTCCAGCATGCTGTAGGCGAGGCTGTGGTTTCTTCCCCAATACAGGAAATAGGGATCGGGAAGCATGGAAAACGGCCGCGTGGTGAACCCGTAGTACTTTTCATACATTAGCGATATTTGTCACAAAATCTCTCTGATGGCCAGATTAGGTCCTACTTTGATGACCGCCGACTACCCATTTCTATATCGAAGCTTTCGGAAGACAGCGAGTTTTAGATTTTTTGCCAAATCTATGAGTAGGCGGAACTGTGAGGGTGAGAAGACCCCCAATGACAGAGCCTAATTCCTGACCGACAGAAGGCGGGTTCGCGGAAATGCGGCGTCGGCACCAGGCGGCCCGGCCTCTATTGTCCTCACTGTCAGTTTTCGAATATTGCTTGCCCCTGTGGTGTTTGGAGGGAGGCTCCGGCTCCGGCACACTCTCCACCAGGACAAGTGGAGGGGCCACTCCAGCCAGAGGGGCGCCGCTCAGGGACAGGGGGGGGACTGAAAATGGCGCCGCCTGGCTCGCGCCGCCGCCGAAACCTGTAAATCCCAGCAGACCGGAAATGACACACACGCGCCCAAGTGTGCCGAGCCAATAACTGACACTGCAGCAGCGAAGCGGCACCGATCGCGCACCCCGCAGATATTCTAGACGCAACAGATCTTTACACATTATGTTTACCCACTGTTAACCCTGATGCTCGCGCCAAAATGTGTCAACATAAAAGCTCCCGCGTCTCGACGGGATCACTCATTCACGATCCGTGCCAGCCCCTGGGGCATCAGGGCGTAACTTTATACTCAGGGATGATGCTCGTGGCGGCACTCCGCAGGCATTCGCCGCAGACATTCGATCCACCAGTGCGCCTCAAGGACGGCCCGGCCTCAGTACGCAAACCCATGGCCGCACTCTCTTGCGGCGCCACCCCGCGCAGTGTGCTACTGGAGTAGCTAATCATGTCAGGCACATTTGAAATTGCGGACGCCGCCCACCGCCGAGGAGCCTACGGCACCGCAATAGCACTCCTCAGCCCTCTGGCCGAGCAGGGAGACGCCCGCGCCCAGACCAGCCTCGGCGCAATCCACGCTAACGGCCAGGGTGTGCCGCAGGACTACGTGAGAGCGGCGGAATTGTACCGGCTGGCCGCCCTCCAGGGCCTGGCGCCCGCCCAATTCAATCTCGCGACGATGCACTACAATGGGCACGGCGTTACGCAGAATTATGCGGAGGCCCTTACGTGGTACAGACTGGCGGCGGAGCAGAACCTCGCCGTCGCCCAATTCAACCTGGGAGTTATGTACGCCAGCGGCCAAGGCACCGGGCGGGACTACGGGGAGGCTCTGAGGTGGTACACCGCCGCCGCCCAGCAGGGCCACGCCAATGCGCAGGCGGGCATCGGCGGCCTCCACGCTCTCGGCTTGGGCGTCCCCAAAAATTTCAACGAGGCCGCCAAGTGGTTCCGCCTCGCCGCCGAGCAGGGAAACGCCGCCGCCCAACACAGCCTCGGCGACCTCCTCGCCAACGATCCGGAGGGACCGCAAGATTTGGGTGAAGCCGTGACGTGGTACCGGCGCGCCGCGGAGCAGCAGTTTGCCGCCGCGCAGTTTGCGCTGGGCTTCCTCCACGACATGGGCCGGGGCCTCCCCCAGGACTTCAAGGCGGCGGCGCAGTGGTACGAGAAGGCAGCCCAGCGGGGCCACCCCGATGCGCAGTTTAATCTGGCGGCCCTCCTCGAGGAGGGCGAGGGTGTCGCGCAAAATTTGGTGAGGGCCCTCATGTGGTACACCCTCGCCGAGAGGGCCTACGCAATCTCCAGCCCACAAAACTGCACCCTCGCCAAAAGCAGCGCCAGGAGCCTCTCCCAGAGGATGCCCCCCTTACAGATCCGCGAGGCGCAGATAAGAGCCGACAAGTGGGAGAGTTCCAAGTTGGCGGCAGTGAACGCGCCTCCGGCAGGCACCCGCCACTGAGGCGCAGCTAGCGCTTGACGTATACGGCGGCGCCAATGTCCACCTGCCGAAACAGCGCAAGAATGTCGGAGTTGCGCATGCGGAAGCAGCCGTAGGAGGCGTCGGTGCCGATTGTCTCCGGCCGGTTGGTTCCGTGGATGCCGTAGCGGCCGTCGCCGAGGACGAGTACGGCCACCCCCAGCGGATTGTTGGGCCCGGGTTGAACGACAGCAGGCAGCTTGGGATTGTCCCTCCTCACGGCAGGCGGAGGCGCCCACGCCGGGTCGAGAACTTTTCGGGAGATCTTGGTCTTTCCCGTCCACTTCCGCCCCTCCCGGCCGACAGCTATCTTGTACGTGACGAAATCATTCTTGCCCCTGACGTAGATAAGCTGCCGCATCTTGGTTCTTATGATGACGCTGCCCGGCGCATAATTCCTGAGTGAAGGATCAGTGGATGGGCTGGCAGCCGACGGGATCACCGCAACCGTCAGCAAAAAGATTCCCAGGACAAGCTTCGGCATTAGCAAGTGACACCCGAGACGTCGAACAAGCCAGCTCAGCAACAGCCCTCGCATCTGAGACACCCCTGCACCGCCGCCATGGAAAACAGCAGTTGCAGCGACGTCGGGGACTGATACGCCCCTCTTAGAACCTGTTCCTAACATGGCACACTTCCTCTCACTTCCGCCTGGAGAAGCAAGGACCATTCCAATCCGCCGCTCGGCGGCGAAAATCTCAAAAGTGAAGCCGCAGACGCGCACTCGAATGCGCGCGCCTTTACCACGCAGCTATTTAGAGAACTTCTAGCCGTGAACGGAGACGACCGCTCTTTTTTCCGGACGCTTGGGTTTGTCGCCATCTCCGCCATCCGGAGGGGTCCGATCTCTTTTGGGTTTCTCGATAGTGGCGAGTACAATGTAATTTCCGTCCACTGCGCGCCAGTCCAGGAATGTCTGCGACAATGAAGTTGGCCGCGCGTCCCCCAGTGTCGCGCCGGCCGAAGCCTGGGCACCACTCATCGGCAAGATGCTCATCGCCACAAAAGCTGACGCCGCGAGGAGTGCCTTGGAAAGGGCGCCGCATCGAGCAAAGTGCCCACGCGTGCATTTGTAACAGACAAAATTTTGTGCTTCGGCGCAGTTCATTTGAATTTCATTCGACAAAGTCTCTGCCTTTCGTTGACCCAAGGTTTCCAGTCGAGTATGCCTTCAGAAGATACCGAGGCTGCCTGGATCAAGGTATAACGCGCACCAACGCACGCGAACCTTGCTCTACCTTGCTTCCAAACAGCACAATTGGCTGAGAGGGCCTCGAAGCAAGCAGACATTCCCTATGGTCATATGGTCGACAGGAATTCCCAAGGATTGTGGACAAATTCTACAAAAATTAAACTCAAATTTACCATCGTAGTTAACATTTATGGCCCCCTGGTATATTAGCTGAGCCATGGCTTCGAAGAGGCTCACGAACCCTTGTTGGCGCATACTCCACGAGGATTTACGATAACGCCGAGGCACTATGATGGTTTTTTAAATTCACCAGCCAATTCTACTCAGGCGAGAAGAACAAAAACCTTGCAATTCAAGGCGCCAACGCTCTCAAAGCTAGGATGAAGCACATGGAACTAGCGGAGGCGCAAATTCTGCTGAAGCGGTGGCTCGCCAAGCGGGACGCGCCTCCAACTGCGGCAATTCACTGAGCCGCCATCCCACACGTCGTTTATACTCCTAGTGTCCGATTTGATAAGCCCGGAGTGCGGGACCCAGAATTCCACTAGAAGCGGGAACCTCGCGGTGGTTTCTGCGTTCTCGGATAGACGATAAATTATTTCGAAATTGAAGCCGCCTTCAGCACTCTGTCTGACGGCGTGGGAGGCCAAGACTATGATTACAAAAATTTTCAATGCGATCGACGACCAAGAGCAATCCGGAAGGGCTGTCGACGCCGCCATCGATATCGCCCGCGCCGCGTCTTCCATGCTCGTATTCTTTATGGCCAACCCAGCCGTAATGCCGGGTCGCGGCCCCCTCACTTACCTATACATGCGGGGCGACATCGACAAATATTTTGATCAAGCCCGGAGGCGAGCCAAATTTGGTGGCGTCTATAATGTGAGATGCATTACGAGAAACTGCATCGATATTACCAGATCAATACTGGCGGAGGCCCAGAAAGAACACGCAGACTACATTGTGCTTGGCTCGGATCGGAAACGCGGCCTTCTGGCCAGGTGGAAGTGTTCCATTTCACAAGAGGTGGCAGCCAGCGCCGCCTGCCCAACGATCATAGTCCACACTGCAGTGCGGAAGGGAAATCTGTTTTCCAAACTTTTAGCCGCGGCGTAGGTCTCCCCGGAAGCGTCCCACTTGTCACGCCGCTGCCAGCGCCTGGTAAGTTGTTGCTAGGTTAAGTAGGAAGTCTACCGTCGGGCGTAAGTTTATCTACAGTCTGCGGCAAGACCTGGGTGAGGCGCGCCAGTAGTGTTTCACGACTCAACCCAGTCTGCTGGACCAAACCGTCTATGAGGTCTGACCCGAGCGCCTTCTCAAGCTGCGTCTCGCTAATTTCGGTATTTGAACCCTTGGCCACCCATGAATCCACGGCTGCGCCCTGGCCGCCTTGTTTAAAGCGGTCCACCAACTCTCCGACACCTTCCTTAATATTGATAGCCATAGGGCTGTCGCCCGTGCCTCGCTTCACTCGCTCTACTATTCCGCCAGCGGGGCTTGATGGGTCATCCAATCCCCTGATGAATTCTCCGATCTTGTCGCGGTTCTGGTAGCCAGCAACCGCAACAAGCCCCAGCAGTGCAGCAAGGGAAGGCATTCCTCTAGCCATCGTAGTCTCCTGTTTTGATCACGCTGTCCGCAATTGAACCGCAGTGGTAAGTTGATAACGCGAATCACTGAAATTGGTTCAGACAATGGTCGCAGGAGGTCACAATGGGCATTCTCTGGACGATTATAATCGGATTTGTTGCCGGCGTTGTGGCGAAGTTTTTGATGCCGGGCCCAAATGAGCCGTCGGGCTTTATCCTCACCACCATACTCGGCATCGTGGGCGCCTTCGTTGCAAGCTTTTTGGGTCAGGCCCTTGGCTGGTATGGGCCCGGTGAAGGTGCCGGCCTCATTGGGGCGGTGGTCGGAGCGATTGTGGTTTTGGCTGCCTGGGGAATGATCGCCAAGAACAAAACGCTCTAGATTTTTCAAGTGGGAATTGCTTGGCCCCGCCGCCCGGGGGTAGCAGGGCCTTGATTGCTGACAATGTAGCAACCCATGCGCGAAGGGGCTACAACGCGCATGACCAGCAGACACCAGATTGAAGAAGCAACTTTAGGTGTCCGCCGACTTAACAATAAATCTTTCAAAACACTTTGGTTCCGTTACAGCTGAGAATTACTCAACCAGATTGATTGCCAATGGGTGCAGTGGGTACGGTGATTTCTGGTGTGGTGGGGCTCGTTGGTTGCTGCACGCCTCCGCCGCTCATTACCTCGATGAGGTCGATCCCAAAGAGGAGCTTTATTGCAAAATAGAAGACAACGAGCAGGATGATTGTGGAGATACTCAGGCCGCGGCCGCCCCCTCCCACTGGAAGATTGATGCCGCGGCCACTCCCACCGCCTGGGAACCCAAATCTTCCGGCAGAGCCACCCGGCCGACCAAATCCACCCTGCCCGCGCCGGTCCTCGACATTGGAACTGGATCTCTCATTATCGAGGCGCATCGTTTCTCTCCGTCATTTAATCATTAGGAACCGTCGAAATAGATAAGCCTCAGTCTTTGTTCAACGAATTGATGGCGATTGCATTCAATTTGTTGTTTGCCGCCTTCTCCATATCCAGGATCTCCGAAAGCAGGACGTGGGCCTCATCGTTCTTCAGTGTCTTCGCCCACTCGCGCAAAGTTCCGTATCGGGCAATTTCGTAGTGCTCGATGGCCTGGCAGGCGCCGGCGAGTGCGGCGTTCCTGACGACTGAACCTTTGGCTTCCTTGATGATGCCGTCAGTTTCTTTAATGAGCCCCTCGATGGCGTCACACTTTTCTCCCGACGGCGAGACGCCGATGGTTTTGAAGACTTTTGCCAGGATCTTGATCTGCTCCTTTGTCTCAGCCAGATGGCTTAGGAGTGCCGATTTAAACTCATTCTGCGAGACCGCCTCAATGACTTTAGGCAAGGCTCTCGCTATTGCGTTCTCTGCGTAATAAATATCCTTGAGGGTGTGCTCAAATGCGTCGGCGAGAGTTTTCATTGGCGAATTCCTAAGTTAAAGTGTGTCAGCGGCAGGCGGGCGGCGCATTTCTAACTTGCGGAACGCCGATAGGTTCCATAACGCCGCCAATTGCAACTGTGGTTCAAATACAACTCCTGATCCAAATTCTGTGAACCGCTAGGTAAATATCTGGAATTGAAGTAAAAATTTGAGGCTCAACTCGGGACGTCGGCAGGAGCCGTTTGTATGATTAGAGTTCCCCCGCTTACGCAGCGATAGAAACACCACCTTATGGAACCGGCGGCTTCGCCGCCCGTTACAGCAGCATGTCACTAGATCGCGCCACGGAATACCGTTTTGAAGCGAAGAAATGCTTCGAGCAGGCGGAGCATGCGCCCACCGAGATGGTGAAAGCACGCTTGAGGGAAATAGCTGAGCAGTGGTTGAAGATGGCAGCCTACGCGGAGGCAGAAGCCGGCAGACCCTAGGGAGGGTCCTGACCATAGATGGCAGCAAGGTGGCGTTTCCCTCACGACTTGTCTTCCTCGCGTGTCACATTCTGCTTATCTGATGCGCCCTGCGCCAGCAGGCGGCGGACGGCGTGAGGAGCAGCTATGACTGCCGCAGGAAGTGGCCGCTTAAGAAGTGCCCGTTTTTCTTTGGCTTGCGGCCCCCTACTTCCGGAACGATCTGTGGAGGGCTGCAGGAGCCACGTCATAAGGGCAAGAGAAAGATCGCCAATCCTTACAAAAAGGCGGAGAAATCTCGAGTGTTGCCCGACCTTAGTTGGCGCAGGCATCAGGTTTTCTTTTCCCGCCGCCGTAGCCAAATATTTCGTATTCATTTTCGCCGACGGCACTCTCGCAAGTTGGCCTTTTCTCGTGGGTCCCGGGAGTGAGAGAATAAGACGGGGCGGCTTCAAGTCTGATTCACAGCAGAGGCAATTTCCATGTTCCCCACCGGTGTTCCCGCCTCCACCTTCGCGGTCCAGCCGTGGCTCTCGTTCCAGAGCATTTCGGCGGTAATCATGGGTTCAATCTGCTTCCTCTCCCACCACGCCAATTCATTGCCCGTCGTATGAAGATCCCGGTGATGCAGGGCGCAAAGTGGGACGGTAAAGGCGTCAGATACTTTTCGGCCGAGCGCGCTGGGCTGAGAAAACTTCAGGTGGTGGGCCTCGGTGGGTTGCCTCCCGCACACCAGACACGGATGCGTGGCTACAAACCGCAAGTGATCCTTGTCCCGCAAGCGTTTGGTCTCAGGAATGGCCAGGAGGCTTTTGTCGACGGGTCGCCTCCCGGCAGAAGCGGCACTGTTGAAGTGCCCCGCCACGGCTAACGCCTCCTCCTCAACTGATGGTGGCGCCACGTCCAGCGAACGCAGTCCCGAACTGCTTGATTCCGATTGGGTTCCATTCCCGAGGCTACCATTGTTCTCCGCCACCACTCCCTTGGACTGGCCACTCTTCCGTCCGCTCAGATCGCTTGGCCCGGCGTACAAGGACAATCCGAAGGAATTGCCAAAAGTCGACAGCGCCCGCTTGGTTGCATCAGTCTCGGCGGCCTTGGCGGCAAACTCATGGGCTTGACCAGGTGAGGCGGCATTGGATTCCCCCGCGCCGCAACCCTCGCGGACAATGCGCTCGTCGCCTGCCCTCACGGTAATGCGCACGCGCGTCACGTAGGCTGCCGCAAAACGAAGGCCGATCTGCTTGGTCCAGACGCAGGTGCTGATGACGCTCTCCCTGTCCCAGCCATCAAATCCAAAGATGCGATTGGCTTCGGCCACAACGTGCCAACCCTCCACATAGTGTAGCGTGTTCCCATCGACCTCGCGGGTCTTTATGTGTGCCACCTTGAGTTTTGATTTCAGTTTCCGTACTTGGGTTGGGGCGAAGGCCATGGCTACTTTGTCCTCACAACGAGGTTGACGCGTGAATTAGCTAGCTCAACTCCCATGACCGCTGTCCCGGCCTTGATTGTTTCGAGGACTTTACGCCGGTCGAGCTTTGCCGGCTGCGGGACCCAGAACCACTCGGGGATGTCCGCCTCATTGGTGATTTGAAGGCCCGGCGGCTGCACCCGCAGCGAAATTGTGAAGTCCGGCTCCAGGATTTTTTCAATGCCGGCTTCTTCCATGGTCGCGAGCGCCACTCCCCGCTTTCGCGCTGAAGTGGTCTCAATTCGCTCAAGTCGCTCCCGCATTACCGTTAGTCGAACCTTTAGAGCATCTGCGAGCGCCTCATCGTCGAGAGCAGATCGAATAACTTCAGCCAGCGCCTCGTTGAGGTTTGTGGCACCTTCGAGGGTATCGAGAAGAGTCGTCTCGTCAATTTCCGGGTCAGCTTCGATAAGGCGCCTTCGAAGCTCCGAAAAGCGGCTTATTTCTATTTTCAGCGTTTGCGTGTTCACGACAAAATACTCAAATGTGCAACGAATAGGGGGGCGACCGGTCACAATAGAACTAGGCGAACCAAGCCCATGAAGTGACTAACCAAAGTTTATACGCATTGGCGGCGAATGAACTGCCGCCTGAGGTATTGATCTTTTCGAATTTACGTCTGCTTTTTGGCCGCATTGGCCTTGAAGTAATCACGCCACAAAATGTCGGTAGCGAACATATGATAGGCTCGCCAAAAATCACACGCCTCTTCGACTGGGTCAACGCGCTGCGAAAACCACCATTCGTTTTTGTTTGAAACAAAAGCAAGTTCGGCGTCATGCTGTTTGCACAAGGAAATCAAGTAGGCGTCAGATAACTCCTTCCCGGGGACAGACCACCAACCATCGAGTTCAACTCGACGTACATGATCGCCTTTCCGACCACAAATTACGCACGACTGACCCGCCACAAAGCGGCGATAGTCTTTCACTGGGATGCCATCATCTTGAAAGACTGACTGGTAACCCCAGTGGCGATCATCGCGATCAATTGGCGAAGTGCCATTTTTCACGTCTAGATTAAGATTTGATTCTGCGCTATGTTCGTCCATAATAAATCCTTTAATGTTCAATTATGGTCGTTTATAGATCATATTTGAACCTTGTCAAGGTATTTTTTTGGAGGCAAATAATTGATTCTTTTTGGCGAGCAGATAAAGGCCGCGCGGAGTCTTCTAGGCTGGAGCCAGGCCGAACTGGCAAAAACAGCTGGGGTGGGACACATGACAGTTCGCCGGTTTGAGTCATTCGAAGGTCCGGTCAGCGGAAACATCTCATCCCTAACACGAGTTCAAGACGCCCTCGAGACCGCGGGCATTCAATTCATTCCTCCAGATGAGTGGGGCAGCTTTGGGGTCCGGCTCAAACCAAAAGGAGAAACTACTACCCTGATTTCTTAGCCAATAGCTCCCAAAGAAGGGATACAATGCCAGATCCCGCAATAGCATTTGCCATTGCGGAGCGATCTGCTAAAAGGAGGCCAATCACGGTTGCTCGGCAAACACGGGTGTTAAACGTAGCATTTAACATCAGGAGTTTTTTCCGTGAGCACCAATCCATTTGATATCGAGCCTAAAATCTACAATGCCCAGAATGTGCTTGACCTTCGCCGCGTCAATCGAGTGGACGGCACGTCGTTCATGTCATGCATCCTTGACGAACAGACCGGCGATGCGGACCCGGTATCCGTCGGAGTGGAACTGCGGCTCACTAACCAGCGTGGCAACATCGTTATCACTATGCGCAGGGTGGCCCGTAAGTCCGACAGCTGGCATTGCAGCACTTCGACAATCCTCCTGCCACCTGATGCCGCAGCCGATCTCGCGCAATCTATTACATTGCTAGGAGATCGACTGAGGCATTGAGTGTTTTCCTTAATCAAGCGTCAAGCCGGTCAGCCACTCACGTCCGATCCGGCACACAACTGAGTATGCGGGATTGAAGACATTGGCGATGTCGTAGCGTACCGCCTGCCCCATCACGTGACTTGTCGCCACTTCATCGAGCCCGTAGTCACGCTTGAGCCAATCCAGCATCTCGGTGGTGGCGTGCTGCAGCGCCTGGTCGAGGGGCCGCGCATTGCCAACGGTGAAAATCTCACGCGGAGTTGAGCCCCGCGGCCAGCCGATTGGCTTGCCTTTCACAACTTCCACCTTGAACTGGATCTCAGCCGAGGTCTCGATGCCCGTGCCGACGATCTCGCCGTCGCCCTGCGCCGCGTGAACGTCGCCAAGGAAGAACAATGCGCCGCGCACGGAAACCGGGAGCATGACCTCGACGCCTGCGCCGAAGCCCCGGTAGTCCATGTTGCCGCCGTAGGGGCCGCTGGTTGCCGTCGAGATCGCCTGGCCCATAGTGGGCGCAACGCCGAAGCAGCCAATCATCGGTTTCATTTCGACCGACCAGTCCCGCAGGGCGGCCGGCGGGTCTGTGAGGCGCGCCTGTCCCATGGCCGTGTCAACAATCCAGTCGGTTACCCGGCGCGGCGGAAACCGCGTTATAGAAGTGGGGTTCACAACGTTTGGGCTCAGAACCTGGAAGGTCCAGCCGGTAGCCCGTGTTAGGGTGATCCGCTCAATGCGAATGAGCAGCGCATCACCAGGCTCGGCGCCCGACACAAAGAATGGCCCCGTCATGGGATTCGGCCCATCGGCGCAACTTTCGCCGTGGCGGTCAAAGCCGTGCGCGTCGAGGGTCTCGGTCACGACCGTGTCGCCGTCACCCACCGACAGCGCAGGCTCGTGGCTCCCGATTGAATTGTAGAAGCGACTTGGCGCGAAATTGTGGAGGGGCATAACCGCAAAAATTCCAAGAATGTGAAACTGATTCGCAAAACTACGATGGTAGGTGTGGAAAAGTCCACCACTCTCGCTTCACGTGACAATGCCCACGTGCAATCCTACCGCACCGAGGGCGACTCATGCAGAATCAATTATACCGCCACGCATTGCCGGAATTTCGGAGCGTGCCGCGATCCAAAGCTGCGCGCGACGAATACGCCCGCCGCGCCGCGTATTTCCTGGAAAATACCGCAGAACTCCGGGGTCAAATTGAATCGCAGCGCCGCCTCAGTCCCGATCAGGAGGCCGCGCTGAATAGCCTGGCCGAGCGCCTCGGTATCGAGCCCCCGGTCGGTGCGAACTACCGGATATTCCGCGAACTCTGGGCCGCCGAAAATAACGAGCAGGTCTACCTCGCAACCATGGACGCCCTTCTCCCGCATCTCGCAAAAGAGCAATGCTGCTTTATTGAGCCAGCCGTCTGGCGCCAGCCAGATGCTCACACCTCGGCTGCCTGCAGCCCGCGTTTCTCAACGCCATTTCCGCTCACAAAATACGCCAGCTACCGCATCGGAAGCCTGAAGCCACGCCACCGGGCTCTTGACGGCACAAGGGAAATGGCGAATGGCACGCTGTACATCACAGAATTGAAGCTGTTCTTTGACAGTGAGACCCTCTCCACCTCGATAACCTTCAATGGCATCGTGAATGTCGAGTGCTACTCTAACGGCATAGAAGTCGGAAAATCCAACGGCCGAACTGAGTTTTTCCAAATGGCGCCACTGTCTTCAGAATACGCCTATATGATAATTCAAGAGCTGAACCGCCTGAGATAATCCAGCTGGCCCAGATTGCTACGAGTCGGTACAGCCCTGCAAATGCCGGCGTTCCCAGGACAGCCTTCGCCAACATCGGAGTCATAATTCAGAAAACTCGCACCTGCCGGAATCACGGCGCCCCCGAGCGGATTTGGCGTCGCTCCACTCCGTCACACGAGGCGGGGCCACTTCCATCTATCCGCTATATGGTCAGATTCGCACCAGCAAGGCGTTGATAGAAGGTGTCTGGAACAGAATTTGAGCTGCAGTTCGAGGAGCCAGCTTTGCCGGATCATTTGAAAGCCGTCCGCCAGCGCGGCGAGACTGACGAAACAAACACCAATCACCAAGATACACGCGAACGGTTGAAGCTGTTGGAGGCCGTTGTCGACAATTTCCCTGGGGGGATCATCCTCACGGACCGCAACCTCAACGTGGTGATCTGCAATCGGCAGCAGCGCGATTTGCTCGAATACCCATCAACTCTCTTCGAAGATGGCAACCCCACATTGCGGGAACTCTTCCATTTCAACGCGGCGCGCGGCGAGTATGGCCCGGGAGACGCGGAGGAACTCGTTGCCAACAAGATGGACCTGGTGCGAAAGCGTGTCGCCCATACATTTGAACGGATCAGGCTCAATGGGCAGATTATTGAAATTCGCGGCGTGCCGCTCGCTGATGGGGGCTTCGTGACGTCCTACATGGACGTCACTGAGCACCGAAAGAACCAGCAGATCATCGCGCAGCTGGCGCACCACGACGCGCTCACGGGACTGGCCAACCGAGCCCTGCTCAAGGATCGAATGGGCCAGGCCCTGTCGCGGATGCGCAGAGGCGATGGATTCGCCGTCCATTTTCTTGACCTCGACCGGTTCAAGCCAATTAATGACCAATTTGGCCATGAGGTTGGCGACCGGCTTCTGGTGGAAGTTGCCCGGCGGCTCAAGCAGGCAGTCCGCGAAACCGACACGGCTTCCCGATTTGGCGGCGATGAATTTGTCATTATCCAGGACAAGGTCGCGACTACTTCGGAAGCAATGCAATTGGCAAACCGCGTCCTCCTCCTGATGTCTGAGCCGTTCCATATCGAAGGCATTGAACACAACATTGCCGTGAGTATTGGCATAGCTATTGCGCCCAAAGCAGCGAACGACATGGATGGAATTCTCAAG
The DNA here is from genome assembly GCA_031414095.1 of Hyphomicrobium sp. Taxonomy (GTDB): domain Bacteria; phylum Pseudomonadota; class Alphaproteobacteria; order Rhizobiales; family Hyphomicrobiaceae; genus JANNFX01. Next base: position 13,981 of record JANNUW010000439.1, read on the forward strand.
TGCGCCGATGCCGCACTCTATGAATGCAAAAGAAGTGGTGGCGGCAAAATTCGTGTAAGTGGGGAGTGAACCTCGGGCATATAGTTAAGCAGTCAATCCCAATCCCAGGCAAAAAAAGCCCCTGACCAAGTAGGTAGGGGCTTTAAGTCGTCGGCAGCATATAGACTCCTCGGCGCCCTGCATGCCGTCGGCCAGCAGCATCGTTTTGATGGACCAAAAGCCGATTGTGCACTAACAGATGAGCCGGACCACTCAATCAGGGCTCGCCTGTCCAGGTTTGCGTATCCGCTCTGCCGGCAGCAGGCAAAACTAGCGTTGGGAAGCGGGGAAATGATTAAGCACTTCGTCATCACGAGGATCGGGATCGGCATCTACGATAAAGCACGGCTAACCAAGATGATCGAGCTGTTTGCTGCCATTACAGCACCCTCATTGGCCAACCAAAGCAGCCAGAATTTCACTCATCTTATTGTGACGGATGCATCCATTCCCGGGGAATGCCGCGACTTGCTTCAAAACCTGCTGCGAGGGCGGCCCAACGCGTTTTTGATTGCAATAGATGTCACGCGGCTGACGCAAGTTCACGTTGGATCTTTTGACTGGATATGGGATCAATGCCAGCAGTTTATATTGGAAAATGGTCTAGTCGAAAACCCCAATGACTATGTAACAACCTCCGTACTGGATGCCGACGATGCCTGGCGAAGTGATGTCGTATCAACCGTGGAAAAGTTGATAGGCGAAAAGTTGCCAACAATCGATGCTAAGGCAAACGATCGATCGACATGGACACGGCACAGTTCGGGCATAGCCCTGACATTCCAGAGAGGTCTTAATTGGTTCATTTCGGCGAATAGGCTGAGCGTCACAAGTTTCGATTTTCACAGCATGTCTGTATTCATTACTTCAAGGTTTTCCAGTGGAATTTCCTGTTGCTCGAGCAGGCATGCGATGTGGCCGCATTATGCTGAAGTTGTGCAGTTTGAGATAATGAAAATTCCGACTGATCAACCCATGTGGATCTACAGCCGCCATAATGAAACTGTCACGCGATGGCGCACCGAAAAAAGTCATCCGATGGATTCCGAAACCGGAAACAGGTTGAAAACGCTTTTTGGCGTGGATATGGACAAAATCAGGCAATGGTGTTCAACTTACCCAGCGCAGATCGATTCAATTTATTTTGGAAAGAAGGCAATACAGACATATGATCTTATTTTCAAGATCGCAGGTTTGAACAGGAAGATTTTAGCCCTTGGAAAAGCAACAGCGGAAGGCAATAAGAAGGCTGGTGATATGGTCTTGTTGTGTGAAAGCGAGCGTCAGCAAATGATTGATACCTTGCGGGGGGAGTAATCCCCTGAATTGGTCAACACGGCGCGCGCCCTCGCCTTAAGGCTACCAAGTGGGAATAGCAGCACTAGCCGGTAAGCCCCATTTCCAACGCCGACGACGCGGCCCACGATTTCGTGCACCGGAACAAGCGGCGGCTTTGCTTGGGTCAGTTCACCGTCGGCTATATGGAGATCGGTTCTGCATACACCAAAGGCTTCGACTGCGATTAGGATATGACTCGCAGTTGGCTCAGGATGTTGCTACAGCTTTCATCTTCCCTGGTGCGCCAACTTCCAATCGGGCCGCATGGAGTGGATCATCATCATTTCGGCGACATTCTCGAGCGTCAATAGCCCGGCAAAGCGGCCAGTGCCATCCACCGCGACCTGCATCCGGAGGCCCAGCCGGTTCATTTCCATGACCGCATCATTGAGTGGTGCTGTAACTTCAATCACAATAGGCTTACTCATGACCGAAGATACCGTCGCGTCAGGGCCCTTTTCCTTGATGCCAAGTATCAGTCCGTCGCGATCAAGCAGGCCGACTGGAATTTGGGCCGCATCAATCACGGGAAAAACCCGTTGGGAACTGGCGAGCAACGCCTCAACGGCCTCCGATAACGCGGTTCGTTCGGAAAAACTGCACACGGTTCTCTCCATGGCATCCGCAACGGTGAGATTTTGTGCGAATCGGCGCAGCACACTGGCTTGAAGTTCCGAGACCGCGGCAATGTATATGAACAGGCCCACAAAAACGAGCATCGGACTCTGGAACAATCCAATGACAACAAACAAAAAGGCAAAGAACTGGCCTAGTTTGGCGGCAATCTCCGTTGCGCGTTGTGGCCCGAGCCGCATGGCCAGCAGGGCTCGGAGCACCCTGCCCCCATCCATTGGAAAAGCGGGTATCAGATTGAAAACGACCAGGGAAATATTTATGAGAACAAGGCGTTGCAACAGCGTGGCTTTTTCCAGATCGATGGACTGCAGTTCTGCAACGGTAAAACCTCCCGCTACTATGAGCAGACCGGCAATCACCACATTAACCATCGGCCCCGCAATCGCAACCAGGAGCTCTTGCCACGGATCTTCCGGAATGCGTTCCATGTTGGCCACGCCGCCGATGGGAAGCAGCGTGACTTCAGGCGTTTTCACGCCAAAATTCCGCGCAGTGAGAATATGGCCGAATTCATGGGCCACGACACAAGCGAAAACGAGCAGGACAAAAATAATCGATGATTTGGCTGCCTCGAAACCGCCACTTCGGTAATCAGTAATGGCGATCCACAGCAGGAACAGAAGAAACGTTACGTGAATGCGGATTGCTGTTCCAGCTATTCGTCCAATGGTAAGCGACCACTGCATGTATTGATCCCTCGGCGTAGTCCTGCATCCAACTATACCTCTTTATGGCAAGGCAATCGATCAATAGTTGATCCACATCAACATTGTAGCCTTGCAAGTGCATTTCCGGCGCTGCAAATTCACCTTCTGGAATCGGCTCGCCCGGAAAACCAAATTGAAAGGGAGGATGTGCTGAACCGCCTGAAACTGCTGCTCGTCCTTGTTTCGGCCTTTGGGCTATCGGCGGGGTTCCTGGCGCCCCACTTTGGCATGAGCGCCCTGCAACACACATTGTGGGGACTTGCAGCCACAATAGTTCTTCTGTTCCTCGCGCGGGAGATATTCACGTCACTGTGGCGGGGTGAATTTGGCCTCGATATCGTCGCGGCCCTGTCAATGTCAGGGGCCCTCTATTTCGGCGAGACGCTTGCCGCGGCGGTTGTCTCCCTTATGTATTCCGGTGGCCAGTTGCTGGAAAACTTTGCCGAGGCGCGGGCCCGCGCGGAGATGAACACGCTGCTCGGCCGCGTGCCTGCGAAAGCGCTTCAGTATCTTGACGGGCAACTCGTCGAGGTGCGCATTGAAAAGCTTGTGCCAGGCGACCGCATCCTGGTGCGCCAGGGAGAGATCGTGCCTGTCGACGGCAAGGTGGCAAGCGGCAAAGCCCTTCTTGACCAGTCCATCCTCACGGGCGAATCTGTTCCGCTGTATCGCAATGTCGGTGACGACGTGTTGAGCGGCTCATCCAGCCTCGACACGGCCTTTGACGTCATCGCCATTCGATCCGCGTCGCAGAGCACTTATTCTGGCATCGTGCGCCTGGTTCAGGCGGCGCAGGAGGCGAAGGCGCCCATGGTGCGGCTCGCCGATCGTTTTGCCCTGTGGTTCCTGGCCCTGACCGTGCTTCTCGCAGGCGGTACATGGGTTGTCACCGGCGAACACCTGCGGATGCTCGCGGTACTCGTCTCGGCGACGCCATGTCCGCTTATCCTCGCGGTCCCGGTTGCAATCATTTCCGGGATCAGCAAGGCGGCACGGCGCGACGTGCTGGTCAAGGGCGGGCCTGTGCTCGAAACTCTGGCACGTGCCTCGGTACTGGTCATTGACAAGACGGGTACACTCACTGAAGGGCGCGCCACGCTTGTCAACGTTCATACGTCTGGTCGGCGCGGGCCCGATGAGATTCTCCGCCTTGCCGCCTCTCTTGACCAGGCTTCCCAGCATGTCATCGCCGCGTCCGTTGTCGAGGCAGCCATTGAACGCGGCCTCGCACTCAGCATGCCGGTTCATGCGAAGGAAACAGGTGGCTCGGGCGTAGAAGGGCGCGTCGACGGGAAGCGGGTTATCGTTGGTGGCAGCGATTTCGTGCGCAGGAGGCTCAAACTTCGCACCTTGCAGAAGCCCGCCGCCCCTCCCGGGTCAGTCATTGTGGCGGTGGCGGTTGACGGCCATATCGCCGGCTATCTCATTCTGGCGGACGCGCTTCGCCACGATGCGGCGCAAGCTTTGGCGCAACTGCGGAAGGCGGGCTTCACGCGAATCGTACTGGCCTCTGGCGACCAGCAGGCCGTGGTCGCGGCCATAGCCGCCCAGCTTGACCTTGACCACATCCGGGCCGAGTTGCTGCCCCGCCAGAAGGTAGACGTGGTAATTGCGGAGCGGGCCAATGGTATAGTGCTGATGGCGGGTGACGGCGTCAATGACGCGCCAGCCCTCGCGGCGGCCGACGTCGGCATTTCCATGGGGGTACGCGGCTCACCGGCTTCCGCCGAGTCTGCCGATGCAGTCCTGCTCGTTGACAATCTGGGACGGATCGCCGAGGCGGTGGAGATCGCCCAGCGTTCGCGGGCGATTGCGTTGCAGAGTGTCTATGTAGGGCTGGCCCTTTCGTTGGGAGCCATGGTGGCTGCTGCCCTCGGTTACCTTTCGGTTGTCGAAGGCGCCCTGTTTCAGGAGGTGATCGATGTCGCGGTCATTCTGAATGCGCTCCGGGCCCTGCGCTAGGGGCTTTGCACTGGCCGCAAGTCGGATGAAATGTGGATAGCCTTGCGGATTCATCGGAAGAATACCCCTGGCAAACCTGAACTTGGTATTCCGCCTGCTACCGGAAATCGCTTTGGATTGCGGGCGTTTTGAACTACCCATAAGTCACGGGTTGGGCGCCATGATCGCTCGACCATTGTATCGGATTGAGGTGAGGGACAAATGGCTGAAATCACCAATAGAACGCCCGTTGCCACGATCATCGACGCGTTGCTGCCGCCTGAGATGGCGCTCGCCTGCGAGGCCGCGGGGGCCGCCAAGGCAGGGCGCGACGCCCTTGCGCTTATCGTTCTGGGAGTGCTCGCCGGCGCTTTCATCGCGCTCGGCGCGATGTTCATGACCGTGGTATTGACCGGAGCCGGCGAACTCCCTTGGGGCGTTGCGCGCCTTCTCGCCGGGCTTGTCTTTTCACTCGGACTTATCCTGGTGATTGTTGGGGGCGCCGAGCTGTTTACCGGCGACTCGCTGATGATTGTGGCCTGCGCCAGTCGCCGCATTACACTAGGCGCTCTGCTGCGCGCCTGGTCATTGGTCTATGTCGGCAACATCGCGGTCGCGGTGGGCACAGCCGCACTGGTGTTCCTCGCTGGGCAACATGGATTTAACGGCGGTGCTGTTGGAAAAACAGCACTCACCGTCGCATCGGCCAAGGCGGCGTTGCCAACCGTCCAACTGTTCTTCCTGGCAGCACTCTGCAACGTGCACGTCTGCCTTGCTGTCTGGATGTCGTTCGGGGCGCGAAGCACGACCGATAAAATCATGGTCATTGTTCCGCCTGTTGCGGCCTTCGTGGCCGCCGGACTTGAGCACTCGATCGCCAATCTCTATCTTCTGCCCTACGGCCTCGCGCTGAAAGCCTGGGCAGGACCGGAATTTTGGACTGCGATTGGGCTGAGTGCAGCGGCCTATCCGGAGCTGACCATAACCGGCGCACTCCACAATATCGCCGTCGCCACCATTGGCAATCTTGTCGGCGGCAGCCTGATGGTGGGCGCGGTCTACTGGTTCGTATATCTTCGCCAGCGCGCTTAGCCCGGCGACCCAGCTCATCGCTCCCTGATACGGGTTCTTCACAAGGAAAGTTGACATGCATCAAGACTGTTGCTGCCAGACGCAAGCATAGAATTTTGCGAATGATGGCAGGAGGTGTCCTCCATGAAGACCAACTCGCTTCCACATTACGGCGATAGCGCTAATACCACCGGCTTGACGCGCCAAAATATCAGACTGAGACTGCGCTATCTTGATCTCGGTCAAGGCCAAGATGCAGGCATTGTTGATAAAGTATTCCGGTGAGAGGAACTATGGCCACACTGCAATTCAATGTCATTGGCGCGAGACCAAATCGGTCGATCCACTCCGGCAAAGGGAGACTACCGCGATGGGTACTCTTACAAAGCTAGCCCTCGGCATGATGGGCCAGTTGCGCCCCAAGCCTGCGCAAGGCGATACGTTGCCAAGGATTGCCCTGCCTGCGCCTCGGAAGGACGGTGGCATGGCATTGATGGACGCCCTGTCTGGGCGGCACTCGGCACGCGACTTTGCGCCCAAAGAGCTAACACTGCCTTTGTTGTCCAACCTGCTTTGGGCCGCCTACGGTATAAATCGCCCAGATAAGGGGCGCACTGCACCGTCGGCGCTCAATTCGCAGGAAATTGACATCTATGTAGCACTGCCCTCGGGCGCCTACCTATATGACGCCACTGAGAACGCTCTGCAACTGGTGGCGGCCAGTGATGTCAGGCGCGTGACCGGCTATCAGGACTTCGTTTCGGAGGCCGCCTTGGACCTGGTATTTGTTGCAGATCACAGCCGCATGAAGTTGGTGCCGGTCGCAAAGCGCGAGAGCTATGCATCAGTTACAGCCGGCGCCATCTCGCAGAACGTCTATTTGTTCGCGGCCAGCAATGGCTTGGCCACCGTTATCCGGGCCTGGATCGACCGCGATGCCATCGCCGATGCGCTGTGGCTCAATCACGACCAGCAGGTATTGCTGTCGCAGACTGTGGGTTATCCGAAGGATTGATTGCAAAGGGATGATTCTGCTCACGTTTTGAATTTCAAGTTAAACAAATTAGACGTTCAACCTCGGCTCCGCGATCCCGTGCTGCCCCTCAGCATAAGACCCGGAAAGTGTGAGGTACAGGCCATCACGTGAGTTATGGCCGACGTGTCATATTCGTCACCCGAAGGATGAGCTTCGAAGAACCGGTTGATGTCGCCTACTCTGTGCGGCGTCGCTCCAACTGCCTGGAGACCTAGCGATATTCCATAATTTGTGAAGGCAAATTTGGTTTCAGGGGAACGTGGTTCACGGCAGAAATGCCCCTGAGGCCGCCACATGCGGTCAAGAACAAGAAGGCTGCGTTGGCGCTGAATGACCGCCCAGGATTCCTCTGGATAGAAATGGCTCAACCACAGCATCATTCCCAGACCCAGATCCTGGGTAATGACGAGATCGCGGGCAGACTGGTCCATGAGATCTGCCATATCGGCGATTTCGCCAGCGAGCACCTTCTCATCAAGCATCCGATAGGAGATGTAACCGTCAAAAGCATCAAGTGCTCCAAGTCCGTATCCTGGATAGGATCCGCTCAAGTCCTCCTTCATCTTCCAGATGACGCCATGCCCCGGCACCAGAAATGCGGGGTGAATTTGCTTGACGAGTTCAATGCCTCTTTCCCGATAGGAGGGAATGTAGCGCCCAAGCACAGACAGGGCATAGAGCCACATGGCAAGGTAGTGAAAATACTGGCCATCGCGATCAAGCTCCTCGCCAATGCGGATGCCGCGTTCCCGCCCGAGAACACGGTCAACTTCTGCCACCACCCATTCGGCATCACTCAGATATTCATCCTGCCCTGACTCCGCATGAAGCGAAACCAGAAGAACCACACCAAAAGCGTCCGTCCACAGGTAACGCAGACCATTGGGCCAAACCCGGTTCTCTCGCATCCATTCGAGCTTTGCCAGCACATAGGTTTTGTCGCGCAACGCGTTCATGGCGCCTTACAACCCAAACGGATACGTATCAGGAAGTCCGGCCAGTTCCAGTGTCTCGAATGGCGATACCGCCGAGGTTTCATCAAACCAGATATACTCATCGAACTGCCGGGGGAGGACTGCCTGGAAATAATGGCTGGCCAGTTCCGTGTCTGGCCGGTAAATGACGCCGATTGCCCGTTCAAGACGGGGCTTCATGAGCGCTTTCGCCACATTCTGCGAAGACGTCGGGCGCATTGGCAAGAAGAAGCGTGCCACATCCGAGTCGTGAAATACCCGCTCGTAGCTGTCTTGGCGGGATGGCAGAACGGCTTTGGTTTCCATCGGCCCGCCCCAGTCGGAGGCAGCGGCGACGTGGCCCGTATGGGTTCCAAAACCAATCGAATAGACCTTATCGCCGAATTCCTTTCGGCATAGTTCGCCAATATTGGTTTCTCCCCGCGCCGACATCTCGGTTGCTGCCGCATTCCCGACATGGGAATTATGCGCCCAAACGATGGCTTTGCTGTCGCGTCCATGAAAGGCGAGCAGAGACTGCAGAGTTTCAAACATATGGCTGTCGCGAAGGTTCCATGAGGCACGCGATCCATAATACATGATGCGGTAATAGCGTTCCGCATTGGCGACCAGGCGGGCATTGTTGACAACGTCATTATATCGCTCGCCATCGTGCGCAATATACAGATTTTGCTTTGTGAGGATGTCTTTCAACATACTTACAACACTCATTTCGCAGGTCCGGTAGGCCCCCGTCAGCGCCGCGTGGCCATAAGCAGCCGGATCATTCTGCCAAGGCGTGAGGCACCCATAACGATGACGCGCAATGCTGGCTGTTTCTGGATCGACGCGGTCGAGATAGCGCAGAACCTCGCCGATTGACGTGTAAAGGCTATAGAGATCAAGCCCGTAAAAGGCAGTACGCCCTTGCGGAGGTTTACTTGCGTTGTCCGCACGCATCCAATCGACGAAGGCGCGCACGTCATTGTTGCGCCACATCCATCGGGGGAAACGTGCAAACGCTGTCCATTCGCTGGGCGGATACTCGAAATGCCTCACATAGTGGTCGATGCGGGCCGCGTCCGGCCAATCGCCTTCAATTGCAACAAAAGTGAATCCTTTTTTCGCAATCAGCTCCTGCGAAATGCGCTGCCGCATCCGGTAGAATTCCGACGTCCCATGGGTTGCGTCACCCAGGAGGACAACCTTGGCATTGCCAATGCGCTGCAACAGGGGCGCGAGATCCGCGTCCCCGATGGATTGAAACGGCGTGCAAATCGAGGCGACCATCTTTGCAAGACTGTCCTCCGATTTGGGTGGCGTCTCATATGGGTGCTGAGGCGGAACAACGTCGCCCTCCTCGGGCAACCAGCCTTCCTTCCCGATCAAAGGTACAAAGCGCACATCGGCAATGTCTTCAGTTTTAAATGTGTCATCCGAAAGCCGCGTCACTCGGACAAGCTCCTGAGTGCGCTGATCCTTGCCGACGGGAATGATCAGCCTGCCACCTGGCTTCAACTGACGCTTTAGTGAATCTGGCACCGTCGGCCCGCCTGCAGCAACAATAATTGCGTCGTAAGGGGCGTATTCAGGCCAACCCTGGGTGCCGTCGCCATGGCGAACAAGGACATTATCGTAATGTAGATCGGCAAGGACCGTAGCAGCTTTTTCCGCGAGTTGACCAATGCGTTCAACCGTGTAGACGCGGCCGGCAATGCGTGAAAGAACCGCGGCCGCATAGCCGGATCCGGCTCCGATTTCAAGGACGGTTTCCCCGCCCTTCAGATTAAGCGCCTCAACCATGAATGCCACGATATAGGGCTGCGATATTGTTTGACTGGCGTCGATCGGCAATGGCGAGTCGTCGTAGGCGAACTCCTGAAGAGATTGGGGAAGGAAAGCTTCACGGGGAACCGTGCGCATAGCCTCAAGCACGAGAGGAGCACGAACACCGCGCGAAACGATTTGCCCCTCAACCATGGCATTACGCAATGCTGCGAAAGTAGTCATGTGTCACCTCCCAGTAGCTGCCAAGGCCAGAAAAGCGGCGGCACCTCTCAGTCCGGCTTCATCAGTGACAATCACGTGGATTGGAATGGCCTTCATATATTCCGTCATACGCCCTTTGGAATCGAATTCCTTGCGGAACTGCCCCGCCGCCAGAATGTTCAATATGCGAGGCGCAATTCCACCGCCAATATACATGCCGCCCCGAGCACCAAGGAACAGCGCGGCATCGCCGGCGAATCGGCCGAGCCAGCCAGCAAAAAGCTCCACCACCTCCACCGCGACGGGATCATCGCGGCCAATTGCCCTCTCAACGATTTCAGGTGTTGTACACTTCACTGCCTGCTTGCCCTGCAACTCCGCCAGAATTAGGTAAGCATTCGCCAAGCCCGGCCCTGAGATCAGCATCTCGGCTGATACGTGGCCGAAATCCGTGCGCATTCGTTGCAGAATCATGAATTCCTCA
>JANNUW010000440.1:0-9447 GCA_031414095.1 Hyphomicrobium sp.
GATTTGGAAACCATCATGGCCTTGGCCAGCGCCTTGATAACCGCCGCGTTGGCCTGGCCCTTGTCAGGTGCCGCCGTTACTTTGACGCTGAGCGACACGGCCCCGTCAGCCGCCCGGTAAAGCCCGGTGATTTCATTGCGCGAGGCCTTGGGCGTGACCCGGACGGCAAGAAGGTTCCGCCTCAGGGGGCCGTTATCATGAGCGGGAAAACCCACCATATGAGGGCTCTTTCCAAGAACATGAGCGCAAAGATCAGAATGATCGGCGAAATGTCTATGCCGCCGAGATCCGGCAGCATCCGGCGGATGGGACCAAGCAGCGGCTCCGTCAGCCGGTGCAGGGCATAACTGATCTGGCGCACGTAAGGATTGGAGCCATTGATGACGTTGAAGCCGATGAGCCAGCTCATGATCACCATGGCCAAGATCACCCAGAAATAGAGATTGAGCACCGTGAGTATGAGCCAGATAATGGGATTTTCCATGACGCCTAACATGAGCAATTGAAACTCCGCCACATGTAAGGCGGAAGGGCCCGAAGCGCAAGCTGTTGCCTTGACGGGGTTTCAGCCTGTCTCTAGAACAGCTCCCGGCCGGGGCGGTAGCTCAGTTGGGAGAGCGCGGCGTTCGCAATGCCGAGGTCAGGGGTTCGATCCCCCTTCGCTCCACCACTTTATTAGAATAAGTTATTGTTATTTATAGACTTTTCGATTTACAAATTTTCTCATCCCCACTTCTTTCCCTACTTTGAGCTAACTTCGCTAGGCCTTGGGCGACTTGGGTTATGCGCGCAGTCCGTGAGTTCAACTTCCGTGTCCTTCCCTATGGCCCTAGCGCTTAAGCTCCCCAGATCACGCCTAGGGCCATTGCATTTTAACATCAAAAATCTTAATGCCGTAATTCCCGCCACCTTGCGACAGTGGCAACATAGAAGATACTTAATGGGCTTTGGAGGTTTGGGCTGTTGCAGGTTTGACTCTGAGCTCGCCGAATAAATATTTGATTACTTATGCATTCGGTGTTTTCTGTCCAGCCAAGTGAGATACATTTGTCCCCCGACAAAGAAGCCGTGCACTCGCGCTTTTGCGCTTACGTCAAACCTTGCACGCGGGGCACAGTAATATAAGAGGTGTGCAGAATGAAACTGAATAGGCAACAAATTCATGAACGTGGCATGGAAGTGCTCGAGGCGCATCCAAACGGCATCCGCTGGGTAGACCTGTTGCGGAATGTCGAAGCAGACGCGCCGGATACGCCACACAACAGTATTCATGGGGGTATTCACAACCTACTGACTACCCGGACTTCAGAAATCATAAAAGTTGCTCGAGGTACTTATCAACTAGCAAAATTTGTAGTCGAAGATGGTGCGGCGTCGAACGCGCACGAACACAGCACGGAAGCTACGTCGGTGAAGGCGGAGACGCCAAACTCTGAGTCTTTAACCGAGCAAGACTTTTATGACAGCTTTGCGGAGTGGCTTGTCGAAAACGATGAGGCCACTGATGCCTCCAGGTTAGGGGGCAATGGACTAAGCGGGAAGTGGGGAACGCCGGATGTTATCGGTGTGCTAAAACCTCGTGCCCAAGATATTTTCAAATTCGAGCCCCAGATTGTAACCGCGGAAATCAAAGCGGTCACTAACCAGCCCGTCGTAGCGTTTGGCCAGGCCGTTGCCTACCGGCTGTTTTCGCACAAAAGCTATATCGTCGTGCCACGGCAGACGACGAGTGACGACATGAATAGACTGACGTCCTTGTGCAGCATTCACGGGGTGGGGCTAGTGACTTTCAAACTGGACAAGGATCAACCTGACTATTTGGTTGTAGTCTTGCCGACCATCGCCGCTCCCGACCTTTTCTACGTCAACAGTATGCTCGATCGACTAAAAACAAGCGAGCCCTCGCTTCTCAATAAGTTGTTCTGATTCGGGGCACGTTCGATGAGTGAACCCGTTCGCACATCATAGATGAAAAAAGTGATCGATTAGTCCCTGATCTTTACCACGGCCGCGTTAATCATGGGCAGTGGTGGGTGACTAGTAGATTTCAAAAAACAGGAAGAACCAAGAGACATGTTATCAAGACCCGAAATCATTGCAAAAGCAGCCGCCTTTTCCGATGTTTGGAAAGATGCCAAGGATGAGGACGCGGAGGCAAAGAGCTTTTGGGATGAGCTGTTCTTAGTCTATGGCACACCGCGCAAGAACGTCGCGAAATTCGAGGTCCCGATAAAACGCAGGGATGGCGTTACGTGTTTCATTGATTTGTTGTGGAAGGGAAAGGTGGTTGTTGAACACAAATCAAGAGGAAAGTCACTCACGGAAGCGAGGAAGCAGGCCCAAGAATACGTTCTCCAACTAAAGCCAGCTGAACGCCCCGAATGGCTGGTAGTGTGTGACTTTCAGCGCTTCGAGGTTGTGAAGCAATCAGACGCTTCAGAATTGACCTTCACCCTCGCGGAGTTGGCGAAGAACATTGACGCTCTAGGGTTCATTGGCGGCTTCACTCCTAAAAAGCCCAGCACCTCCTCGCCGGTAAACATTAAGGCCGTCGAAATACTGGGGGATGTCTATGACAACCTTAAAGTGGGTGGCTATCCACCTCATGAACTAGCGTCTTTTCTGGTACGTATTCTTTTCGCTCTATTCGCTGAAGACACCGCCATTTTCGAGCCGGAGCAATTCAGAGACCTCATATTAGAAAATTCTAAAGAGAACGGTAGCGATCTGGGTCCGTTACTAGGCGCTCTGTTTGAAACTCTCAACACTCCTGAAACCTCTCGTCAAACGCATCTGCCACTACATTTAGCTGCGTTTCCGTATGTGAATGGGGCTCTGTTTTCTGGTTCATTGCCAAGCGCGGCGATGACGAAGGGAATCAGAGAATCGCTTTTGAGAGCGACCGAGTTCGACTGGACGCAAATCTCACCTGCTATCTTCGGTTCTCTATTTCAGTCCGTTATGGAGGCTCCAGAGCGTCGAGCATTAGGCGCGCACTACACGTCGGAAGACGATATAATGAAGGTCATAGGCCCCTTATTCCTTGATGAGCTGGCCGTCCAGGTTGAAGCTGTCCTGATCGATAAGAGCACAAAGAGGGACGCCAAGATTGATGCTCTGCATGAGCATATAAGCAAATTACGATTCCTCGATCCAGCATGTGGGTGTGGCAACTTTCTAATTGTAGCCTATAGAGAATTGAGAGCGCTCGAAACAAAGTTGCTGGTGGCTCGGCATAAGACAAAGGTCCTCGATGTTGCGCTTTTCGTGAAGCTCAATGTTGATATGATGTTTGGTATAGAGATTGAGGAGTTTCCCTCAGAAATCGCCAAGGTGGGAATGTGGTTGATGGATCACATCTGCAATACCGAGCTTGCTGCTGCATTTGGTAAGAGTTTTACGCGGCTTCCGTTGACAAAGTCGGCGGCCATTGTTTGCGCCAACGCACTTACTACCAATTGGAAGGGTGTTCTTTCCTCTTCGGAGTGCTCGTTCGTGATGGGTAATCCACCATTTCATGGCAAGAAAGAGCAAAGCGATGAAATGAAGGCTGAAGTTAAGGCAGCTTTTTCAAGTTCAGCGAAGACGGGCAACCTGGATTTTGTAACTGCTTGGTACGCAAGAGCCGCATCCTACATCCAAAACACAGAGGTTCGCTGCGCATTTGTGTCAACAAATTCCATTTCGCAAGGCGAGCAAGTTGCAGAGTTGTGGGCCGAACTTTTCAAAAAGGGTATAAAGATAGATTTTGCTCACCGCACCTTTGCTTGGAGAAGTGAAGCTCGCGGAGCCGCTCACGTCCACGTTGTAATCATAGGCTTTTCCTTGCGAACCACGCCGGTTAACACAAAGACAATATATGACCATAGTGACGTAAAGCACGTTCGAGTCATCACGGCGAAGAATATTAATCCATACCTAGTGGAAGGCTCTGATTTAGTTGTTCAAAGCCGTAGGCGGCCGCTCTCGGCAAATGCACCAACGATGTCGTATGGTAGCATGATGATAGATAAGAGCCGAAAAGCTGGCGACGACGAGGGTTTGGTATTTGACCCAACGGAGCGAGCTGCGATCTTAGCATCCTGCCCATCGTTGAAGCCGTTTGTTCGGGTGATTTATGGCGGCGAGGAGTATCTGAACGGTGACGAGAGATACTGCTTGTGGTTTCCATCAAGTCCGCCGAGTTTCGTCTCGTCTTGTTCACGAGTGATGGACCGGATTAGAAAGGTCAAAATGTTTCGGCAAACAAGTGGAAGGGCCCAGACCAAGAAGCTTGCTGCACTACCTTATCGATTTGGCGAAGTGCGCCAACCCAAAGGGCGCTATCTCTTTGTGCCAAAGGTAGGCCTATCCCAGGATTCGTGTGCCGCCCGTATGGAAGTCCTCTGAGCGACAATTTCTCGGACGTCTAAAGGAAACGGGACAACGATGGACCTACAAATTTGTGTGACTCGGTCGTCATATTCTGGATCAGTCCGATGTTTCGAGGACGGCACAGGAACAAGTGTAGCGGTTTTTAGCCACTCAACATTTAATGCATTTCTAAGATGCGTTGCGGACGTGGCTATTGCTATTGTCTTATAGAGATAGCTGGGCTGAGCGGCCATCGATGGTTTTTTCTTGAGATTAGAAATTAGACTGTTGGTATCACTGAAGGTGTAGTTCTTGCCCGAGGTATACTCAAATAGGAACAAGCAGTTGTCTTCCAGAGTCAAATGCGTGTGGTCAGCAATAATCGAAGCATCAACTTGACGAAACCTAGGGCTGTTCAAGGTTCCTCCAAATATCGTCCTCTTCGCGGACTCTTACTGCGCCCATTGCCTCAAATCTGGACGGCCAAGTAATGTCCGTTCTATGAAAAGCAGAATCCAGTATGAACAATTTTCTCCTTTGATGAAGTGCCGCTCTGGCTTGAATGAGAGTGCCGGATGTATCGCTTGCCTCAACAATAATGGTTGCGTCCGTTAGAGCGCTCATTGTTTTGTTGCGCTCCGGAAAGAACAATCTGTTGTAGTGAGTGGACTGTTTGGAGTATCTCAAAATTGGAACTTGGGAGATGACGAGTTGGTCGGAAGATATTTTTTCTTGGAGTTCGGCATTCTCTTTAGGATAAACAGTGCCTAAGGGTGTCCCGACCACAGCAATAGTTCTTCCACCTACTTCAAGTGCCGCTACATGTGCAGCCGTGTCAATTCCATAAGCGAGACCAGAGACCACAGTGAACTTTCGCTCTACCAACAGGCGCGCCAATCGAGCAGCTCGCCGAAGACCGTCAGCAGAAGGATTTCTACTTCCAACAACTGCTACACATCGACTTTCTGATAGTTCCCAAATTCCGCGATAATAGAGCAACTCAACAGGGTGCCGAGCGTCCCGAAGTTTAACAGGATAATCACCGCTATGATTTACTCGGATACCAAAACGATGAACTCCAGCGGCCTTTAAGCGCGATAATACTTCGGCTGCGCAATTGTCAGCAACGGTTGATGGTACGAAATCTGACGGCAGCGCATCGGGGTCGCGTCCGAATTTCTCGGCTATTGTTTTGAAGCTTGCTCCTGGTTCAAGCCAGAGCGCTTCATATGCCCCTAGTTCCCGCCGGGGAGAAATTGGCTTTTTTTCAGCAATACCATGGTTCTGAGCGGCGAACAGCATTGTTTTCCCTTTAGTGGAGTCGGCTTTCACTGAACCAACAAACTGTAGCCCGTGTTACTCCTTTAGTTATGGCGGAACAAAACGAATTCGACTGGCAAGTCAAAATAACGGCGCTCGTCCTAAAGCTTTAAATTCGACGTTTAAACTAGATTTCGGATTCTAGCAGTAGTGTTCTGGCAGGTAAAGTAATCCCCGTGAGGCGACGGCGCCTCCAGCGCCCCAGCTGGCGCCGAATTGGCAAGTGATGGCGGGCTCAAAAATGTTATAGAAAAGGAATGAGAACTGTGATGAGCCGGTAAGTCTTCGGCCGCCTATACCCTATATCTCACGCGGGCGCGTATTGGGTCAAAAATTGGTAGCGAAACAGTGGGGGCTGTTAAAGCGGTGTTTAGGCGGACTCTACGATATTCATAGTCATCTCATCTCGCGCTTGCGCGTAGGTGTACGAAAATTGTTTCTCTGGCACAGGGGATGCGAGGTTTTATGGGCTCGCAAATCTGGACGTGAAGAACATTGCTTAGGATTTCCGTCGGTCGTTTAATTTCACTCCATAGTGGACTTAAGGAAAGCGGCAATTCTCTGCGCCGGCTCAATTATCATTTGTGTCCATCAGTATCCTATTTCTATATCTCGCGCGTGAAGGCTGTGGATAATTGTTCGCCACGTACTGCACTGTCATGTGACAGGTTCCAACCTCACTACCGTTGTTGGGGATGTCTCAGCGATGATGCCACGCTGCTTGAGTACGTTCCGAAAGCGCTCTTGCGAATAGTTTGAGCCTCTAATTTCGCCCATCTGCTCAAGCCTCTTGAGGCTATTGACGTGAATGCCTGCCATGTCCGCAAGTTCGGACTGCTTGAGGCCTGCCAGGGTTCTGGCGGCGGCAAGATGGCGTCCGCTGGCAAACGGTCCTTTTCTTCCTCGGCGGTATTGCTTTCGCATCTTGGGCGGCGGTTCCATGGCTTGAACCATGAGTCTGTCAGTCATTGGTGTGGTCCTTCTGTTTGAGCTAGCTGTTCAGGGCGCGGGCTAGCGCCCGCGTAAGATTAATTTGATTGTCCGGTCGAGCGCTTGCGGCTTGCGTCGCGGGCGCCGCCGCCGCGCTCTCCCTGCCACCGGTTATGGGGAAAGCAGTAGAAGGTTGGTCCCCTCCCCAAGATCTAGAAGGGGGTGTACGAAGGTGAACTACGTCACCTTTAGTGATTTCAATGGTTTGCTTGGGGGCTAGTGCACGAAGGTGAACTGGCACTGGTGCACGAAGGTGAACCGTACCAGTGCACGAAGGTGAACCTATTTCAAGGGCCGAATAGGTTTTCCAGTTGTCGGTTGGCTCATGCCAATCCCACAGGCCGCCAGTAATTGTGCGGCTCCATTGGTAAGTAAGCGTGTAGCGGCTGAGCTCGGTCACGGCATAGCCCTTCTTGCCCCCACGGTCCACGCGAACCAGGCCACGTTGCTCGGCCTCACGGATGGCACCGGCAATCAAACGCCGTCCTATGCCGAATGCTTCCAGTTGCGAGTACGGCGCTAACAGCGCGCCATTTTCCACGCCACCGTGCTTGAGGTGTTCAAGTTCTAGGAAATCAATGAAACGCCTGCAGTTGATCGAACGCGTCAACCATGCCGGTGACGACATCAACTCGATGGTATGCCACACCCAGGCGATGCCATCAGGCGGGCTGTTGGTGCGCTTTCCATTCTTTTTGCGTTTAGTGCCCATTAGAGAATCCTGTAAGGCGATTAAGGTTTCATGGCTGTGTGGGAAGCGGGCGGAGCCAAAACCCCGCCCGCAATGTTCCTATTGCGTTGGTGAGTCCTGGGCATCGGGGGAGTATTCAACAATGAGACCGGCAGCGATGGCAGTTTCCATCGCTTTGGCCAGGGCATTTGCCAACGATGGGAGGTGACGGATTGAAACCGTCAGGCCCCCGCGACCAGGCCGCAACTGGCCATCATTGCCCGGATACCAGGCGCGGCAATCGATAACAGCCTGGTCCTTGAAGCTGTCGATCCGGACGCGCATGGTTTCACGCCCGTTCTTCGGCCATTCAGCGATGATGATTTCCGCGCTCATGTCGCACCTCCGGCGGAAAGCGCAGCAAACCCGCCGGGTAATTCCGAGCGCGGCATTTTCGGGCGGAGGGCTACCTCAGTACCCCCTGACCTCAATTCGCCGTCCTTGGTCAAACGCCGGCTGAAGGATTGGAATTTGGCAAACGATGGTGGCCGGTCACCTTCACGCACCGTCAGATTGGCAGCCTTGTCGATTTCTGCATTGAGCCTGCAGTAGGGGAGGACATTATCCCAAAGCTCAAGCCTTCCAGTGACGCCCATGGCCTTGAGCGCACGTGCGCCATCAAGGCAGGGCTCAATGGTGGCCGTGACGATGATGTTGCCATTGTAGGACACGTCAAAGAGGGGCCCCCGGCTGTTATGCCGGGGAGCTTGGTTGCTATCGCGGGAAGGGGTGATGACAATGCGATGAGTCATGCTGCCAGCCTCTCCTGCTGATCGGAACGGCTGACGATTTTGACGTCGCCGATCAAGGCGTAACGTGCATGACGCCCACCTGCGTGTGGTTCAGAGGTTGCTTCGATGGGAACGCCCATGACCTTCAAGTCGAAGATGTAGGCGGCAAGGCGAACGGCCCAGCCCGCTTTGAAGGCATCGAGGCTAGTGATGCCGAGGTTGCCGGCATTGACCAGGGCGATGAGTGTTTCGGCTTCGCGGCCTACCGCCACCTTGTTGATGCCATCGGCAAGCGTGAAGGTAACCTTGAGCTTAGCCATGGATCACCGCCTCAATCTTTAGAACGTTGAGACGGCCGTCGATCTGCCAGCTTTTTAGATAAATTCTCTGGCGGGTTCCGTAGAAGGCCTGAGGCGATTGGGGTTTGATTTTATTATTGAGTGTGCTAGTTGTCATTGTGCAAAAGCTTTCTTTGGCCCGTTACGCGTTTGCTGCGCTTGGCGGGCCTTTTTTGTTGAGGGATTAAGCGGCGACTTTCGTGTGGGCGTCCAGCAGGGCGCGAAGGGCATTCATCGGCACAAGAGTCCTACGGCCCATTTTGATGGTGGGAAGTTCACCTTCACGAATTTTCAGGTAGAGGGTTGAGCGTCCAATGCTGGACAGCCTGACAGCTTCCGAAATTGGTACTGCGAGGGGTTCGGTCATATTGTGCGTCCTATATTCCGTGTGAGGACAATCCCGCATCACGTTGCACACCGATTTTAGGACTGAAAGTGAACCCTCGTAAAAATCGGGCGCGGACGAGTTCCCAAAATGCAAGTTTTACGGGCGTGCCAAAGTAAATCGGGCGCAAATCGGGCCGTGGCTAATACCCGCCCGATTGTAATTCAGTTATTTTTTTGTGTTGAGGAACGCCTTCCCTGCTTGCGCCAAGCCAGGGGCACCACCCCTTTGGGGCCTTGGATGGCGCGAAGGGAGTAGAAATTTTTGGAGTGTACCTTGCGAGGTTTGAAGTGTTTTACACACGCCTTGTAATCATCATCGCGGTTTGGAAACGGCAGATTTTTGGGATGGTCCCCTACACGACCTGCAAACCAGTCTCTGATTTCATGTTCTTCGACGTATTCCTGATTGTGCGGTTTTTCATCGGACTCTGCGGACGATTGCACATTTGGCGATGGCCGTTCTTTCAATTTGGGCTCAACATAAAAACCATACCAGGTCTCAAGCACATCCTCAGTCGCATACAGGCCGCGCTTATGACCAGATATACCGTCCTCGGGGCAAAAAAACTGTCTGTAAACAGCACGTGCGTCAAGTATG
>JANNUW010000441.1:0-1308 GCA_031414095.1 Hyphomicrobium sp.
CTGCGGCGAGCACGCTTGCGGCACCGGCCATTGCACAAGGCTCGCCGGAAATCCGCTGGCGCCTGGCGGCCAGCTGGCCGAAGTCGCTCGACACGCTCTATGGCGCCGCCGAAAACATGGCGAGGTACGTGTCCGAGGCGACCGACGGCAAGTTTCAGATCCAGTGTTTTGCTGCCGGCGAGATCGTGCCGGCGCTACAAGTGACCGATGCCGTCATCAACGGCACGGTCGAGATGTGCCACACCGCGCAGTACTACATGTGGGGCAAGGACCCGACCTGGGCGCTCGGTTGCGCCGTGCCATTCGGCCTCAACGGACGCCAGCAAACGGCGTGGTGGAGCGAGGGCGGTGGCGAAGCACTGATGAATGCATTCCACGCCAAGAGCAACGTCTATGCCCTGCTGTGCGGTAATACGAGCGCGCAGATGGGCGGCTGGTTCCGCAAGGAAATCAATACGCTCGACGATCTCAAGGGGCTGAAGTTCCGGGCCGGCGGGTTCGCCGGCGCGGTGATGTCGAAGCTCGGCGTCATTCCGCAGCAAATTGGCGGCGGCGACATCTACCCGGCGCTCGAGAAGGGCACCATCGATGGTGCCGAGTGGGTCGGCCCCTACGACGATGAAAAACTCGGCTTCTACAAGGTCGCCAAGTATTATTACTATCCCGGCTGGTGGGAAGGCGGCGCCATGTTGACGGCGCAGGTCAACAAACCGAAGTGGGATGCGTTGCCGAAGAGCTATCAGGCGATCCTCAAGGCTGCCGCCGCGCAGGCCAATCAGCACTGCACGGGCAAGTACGACATCGTCAATCCGGCGGCGATCAAGCGTCTCGTCGGCAACGGCGTGCAGCTGCGTCCGTTCTCGGAAGCAATCCTCGACGCCTGCTTCAAGTCGGCCAACGAGGTCTACGCCGATATCTCGGCCAAGAACGAGGACTTCAAGAAGATCTGGGAAAGCATGAAGGCGTTCCGCGCCGAGAGCTATCTCTGGCTCCAGCTGCCCGACAACACCTACGACACCTACATGATGATCCAACAGCGCAAGAACACGCTGTAATTCGCTTCGAAGCCGTCGATTGGGCCCAGCGTTTAGACGTTGGACCTTTTTGATTTTTTCGAAACTGTCCCTCCTCACGAAGCTGTTGGATCTCGCACTTCTTTCGACCTACGGCTTTGAAAGCGGATAGGGAGTAGCAACCATTAGATTCTGACCGGTGCTGCGACCCACGGCGTGTCCCGATGGAGGACCGTGTTTGCAAAGACCAGCAACTTCCTGGCGCATGCGATGAGGGTTGCTTTATGAGCTTTGC
>JANNUW010000442.1:0-16688 GCA_031414095.1 Hyphomicrobium sp.
GTTGATCGCCGCAGCGAAGTCAACAGCCGGGGCGGGAGGGAGCAGCCCTCAGTCAGAGAACCAGACCTTAACCCTCGTTTAAAAAGAACGGCCGTTCGCCTTGACTCAGCCAACTTTCTCATTCAAATAAAACGAGCGTTCGTTTTACTTTAACTCCGCATTGGTAGCATTGTATATGCCAAAACTGAAGCCCGATACGCACCGCGCCCGCAGCGAGCACATTCTGGATGCCGCCGAACAATGTTTCGCACGCGCGGGCTTTCACGCGACCACCATGCAGGATATCTGCCGAGAAGCAGCCGTCAGCCCGGGCGCGCTTTATGTTTACTTCACTTCAAAGGAAGCGCTGATCGAGGGCATCTGCGAACGCGACAGGGCGGAGTTTCAGGCCCGGTTTTCAGAGTTAACCTCCGCGGAAGATTTTTTCTCCGCTTTGAGCGTTATCGGCGAACAGTATTTCGTCGAGGAGCCGGCGCACAAGCGGCTGATGTGTATCGAGATCGGCATGGAATCGACGCGCAATCGCCGGGTGGGTGAAATCTTCCGATCCGTCGACGATTTTGTTCACGACAGCTTTCAAGACCTGTTCCAGCGCCTCAAGGATGACGGGCGCATTGACCCCGTCCTCGATATCCCAACGCTGGCAAAGGCCTTCTGCATCGTCGGCGACGGCATGTTCTGGCGGCGCGCGATCGATCCGAAGTTCGACGGTAAAACCATGATTCCAGCCATGGTCGCAGTCATCCGCCAATTGCTGAACCCCGTCGGGCAATCCACTCAGGCACCGGATCCCGAACCTCAAGCGCCCGGTGAACTACGCGCATTAAAAGCCCGCAAGGTGATGTCATGACGATTGCGAAGTTCACAAAAGGTAGTCTGGCGATCGTGGTCGCGGCAGCGTTGGGTTTTGCGGCCTATCAGAGCGGCCTCGTTAGCCAGCTCCAAAAAGCGGCTGTAGCGCCGCCAAAGCCGGCTGCGGTCTCGGTCATCAAGCCACCGGCCGTCAGCGTCGTGCGCGTGCTCGCCTCGGATTTTGCAGAAACTGTCCTCGTGACAGGCTCGCTCGTTGCACGCGAAGAAATCATGGTCGCGCCCGAAGTCGAGGGCCTGAAGGTCGTCAAAATAAACGTCGAGCAGGGCGACCGGGTCAAAAAAGGCGACGTGCTCGCGACCCTGGTGTCGGTCACGCTGGATTCGCTGGTCGCGCAAAATGATGCGGGCTTGGCGCGCACAACGGCCGCCATCGCCCAGGCTAAAAGTCAGATCGTCGAAGCCGAGGCGCGCGCCACCGAAGCCCGCAACAGTCTCGACCGCGCCAAACCGCTGAATAAGGGCGGATACCTTTCGGGCAGCACGTACGACCAGCGCGAGTCGGCCGCCAAAACGTCAGCGGCCCAGGTAACGGCCGCACGCGATGGCCTCAAATCGGCAGACGCCGCCAAAGCGGAAATCGAGGCCCAGCGCCGCGAACTCGATTGGCGCCGCGGCAACGCCGAAGTGCGCGCTCCCGCCAGTGGTTTGATTTCGAGGCGCTCGGCCAGACTTGGCAGCATCGCAACGGCAGCCGGCACGGGGGAACCCCTGTTCCGTATCATTCAAGACGGCGAAATAGAACTCGACGCCGAGGTGACCGAAACGCAAATTCCGAAATTACGCGCAGGTCAAAGTGCAATGGTCACTGTGGCTGGTGGGCTGGAAGCACCTGGCAAACTGCGTTTGATCTCGCCCGAAATCGATCCCGCAACAAGGCTTGGCCGGGTTCGCATCCTGCTCGGAGATAACCCGGCGCTGCGCGTCGGCGCCTTTGGCAGCGGCGTTATCGAGGCCGCCAAGAGCCATGGGCTTGCACTGCCGGTGACGGCGGTCAGCACCTCGAACGACGAAAGCACGGTACTCGCGGTCGCTGGCGATAAAGTGCAGCGGCGCGTCGTTACCATCGGCTTGTCGGCTGGCGGCCTGGTCGAGATCAAGAGCGGTTTGGCTGAGGGCGATATCGTGATTGCGCGCGCCGGCTCGTTCCTGCGCGATGGCGACTCCGTTCGCCCCATGCTGCCGGATGGTGCGTCACCGGAAAATTCACAAGCAGAAAAGACGCTCGGTAGTGTGAGCGGAATCGAATGAGTTCGCGCATCAACTTTTCAGCATTCTCGATCCGCAAGCCCGTGCCCTCGATCTTGCTGTTTGCCGTCTTGTGCATGCTGGGCGTGATGAGTTTTCGCACGCTGCCGGTTACGCGTTTTCCCAACATCGATATACCCGTCATCTCGGTCACCATCACGCAGTCGGGCGCCGCGCCTGCTGAACTTGAAACGCAGGTCACGAAAGTCGTTGAAGACGCCGTCGCCAATATCACGGGCGTCAAACATGTGGTGTCGACTTTGACCGACGGGCAGTCGACGACGGGGATCGAGTTCCGACTTGAAATCGATACCGATCGGGCGGTCAACGACGTCAAAGACGCGATCGAGAAAATCCGGCAAGACTTGCCGCGGACAATCGACGAGCCGGTCGTTCAACGCATTGACGTCGAGGGCCAAGCCATTCTCGCCTTCGCGGCCAAATCGCAGGGCATGACGCTCGAAGCCTTGTCGTGGCACGTGGACGACGTCGTCAAACGCGCCTTGCAAGGCCTCAAGGGCGTCGGCCGCGTCGAGCGCTACGGCGGCGTCGAACGCGAAATCAGGATTTTGCTCGACCCCGACCGGCTGCTGGCGCTCGGCATTACGGCGGCCGAGGTCAGCCGTCAGGTACGTGCAACGAATGTCGACGTGGGGTCCGGCCGTGGCGAAGTCGGCGGCCAGGAACAGGCCATCCGCATCTTGGCGGGCGCGCGCAAGGTCGAAGATCTTGCCGAGACCAAAATCGTCATCCCCGGCGGGCGGGACGTGAGACTGGGCGATGTCGGCCGCGTGATCGATGACGCGACCGAACCGCGAAGTTTCGCAACACTCGACTCGGAGCCCGTTGTCTCGTTTTCCATCTTCCGCTCGAAAGGCTCGAGCGAAATCTCGGTTGCCGCCCTCGTTGAAAAAAAACTCGCCGAACTAACGGCTGAGTTTCCCAGCATCGAAATCAGCAAGATCGACGATGCGGTCGCGTACACGGCTGGCAACTACAGGGCGGCGATGGAATCGCTGCTGGAAGGTGCCGCCCTTGCCATTCTGACGGTCTTCGTTTTCCTGAGGAACGTGCGCGCGACACTTATCACGGCCATCGCCTTGCCGCTGTCGATCATCCCCACGTTCTGGGTGATGAGCATGCTGGGCTTCTCGCTCAATCTCGTGAGCCTGCTTGGCATCACGCTCGTGACCGGTATCCTGGTCGACGATGCCATCGTGGAAATCGAGAACATCGTGCGCCACATGCGCATGGGCAAATCGCCCTATCGCGCGTCGATGGAAGCCGCCGACGAAATCGGCCTCGCGGTGATCGCGATTACTTTTACGATCGTCTCGATCTTCGCACCAGTCTCCTTCATGGCCGGCGTAGCGGGTCAGTATTTCAAGCAGTTCGGTCTTGTCGTTGCGGCCTCAGTGCTGTTCTCGCTGCTGGTGGCGCGCCTCATCACGCCGATGATGGCCGCTTATCTGATGCGGCCGGTGCCGCCCGCCGATCATGAAGGCGGTCTGCTGATGCGCACCTACGTGCGCGTGCTCAAGGCAACCTTGCGCGTGCGCTATCTAACGCTCGTCGTGGGTTTGGCGCTGTTTGGCGCGTCTATCTACGCGACGTCTCAATTGCCGACGGGCTTTATTCCCGACGAAGACACCTCGCGTGTGGTCATTTCCGCCGAGCTGCCGACGGGTTCCAAGCTGGAAACGACGCGCGCCGTGACCGACGCCATCGTGGCGGCCGTCAAAACGCAGCCCGAAGTGAAAAGCGTATTCGTATTGGGGGGCACTTCGCCGACCGGCCAGCTCGAAGTGCGGCGCGCGGCCGTTACCATTGTTCTGGTTCCAAAGTCGGAACGCACGGTCACGCAAAAGCAGATGAAGTCGATCCTGTCGGAGAAGGTCGCTGACATTCCCGACGTTCGGGCCTGGTTCGTCAACGAACGCGGCGAGCGCGAGCTGTCGTTTTCGATTCTAGCGCGCGACGGCGAGGCGCTGGCGACGGCGGCATCTCAGATCGAAAGCGCCTTACGCAAACAGCCGGGTTTCTTTAACGTTGCATCCCGCGCCGCCATGGACCGGCCCGAAATTCGCGTCGTGCCAAAGCTCGATCGCGCGTCGAGCCTTGGCGTTGCGCCCGATCAGATCGCCGAAACCGTGCGCGTGGCAACGCTGGGCGACGTGGGCGCCAATTTGGCGAAGTTTACGGCTGGCGACCGGCTGGTGCCGATCCGCGTGCAGCTCGAGGAAAGCGCGCGTGAGAACCTGCAGCGCATCGAGACCATGCGGGTCACGAGCGCCAGCGGCAAATCGATCCCGCTCTCGAGCGTCGCCGACATCTCGTTTGGCCGGGGCCCGAGTTCGATTGATCGCTTCGATCGCGAGCGCCGTGCTGAAATCGGCGCCGATCTCATCAAGGGCTTTGCACTCGGCACGGCGCGCGAAAAGTTCGACGAGACCGTAAAGTCACTCGATCTACCTGCAGGCGTGCGCGTACAGCCAGCCGGCGACGCCGAAATTCAAGACGAAGTGGCGAGCGGTTTCATCACCGCTATGGGCACTGGATTGATGATCGTGCTCGGGCTCTTGATCCTGCTGTTCGGCTCCGTCTTCCAGCCGATCACCATTCTCTTGTCGTTGCCACTGTCGTTTGGCGGCGTTGTCGCAGCGCTGATCGCAACCAACAACCCGGTCAGCATGCCGGTCTATATCGGCCTGCTCATGCTCATGGGTATCGTCACCAAGAATGCGATCATGCTGGTCGATTTCGCGGTCGAGGAAGTGGCGCGCGGCACCGATCGGATCACGGCGCTTTTGGAAGCGGGCCGCAAACGTGCGCGGCCCATCGTGATGACGACCATCGCCATGGCGGCCGGCATGCTGCCCAGCGCTTATGCCATCGGTGACGGCGGCGAATTCCGGGCGCCCATGGCGATTGCCGTCATCGGCGGCCTGCTGGTATCGACCGTGCTATCGCTCGTGTTCGTGCCCTCGTTCTTCACGGTGATGGATGATCTCTCGCGCCTGACATCGTGGATCATCAAGCGATTTGTCGGCGAGGTCGACGAAGGCGAAGACAACGACGATCTCGAACCCAGGCCCGCGCAAGGCCCGGTGCGGTCCAGCGCTTTCACTGAAGCGGTCACCAAGCCGCCGGCAAGCCCGCCGCGGCCAGCGGAATAAAAGACGGCCGGAGTTCGCCACTCCGGCCGTTGCAGAGATGATATTTTTGCCTGAAGATTATTGCGGCTTTACCTGCACGTCCGAGGCCACTGCGTTGTCGAGCCTGAAGAACACGTCGACACGCATGCCAGTCAGCAAAACCGGTTGGCCATCGAGCGTTGCGAGCACTTCCAGCACTTCGACGTCGTTGGGCCGGCGCGGTCCGCGCGACAGGATGCGCGGCGGTCCAAGAGCTGGTGCCATCGACGTGATGACGCCTTCGAAATCGCGATCGGGATAAGCATCAGCCCGAACCACGACGCGCTGGCCGACGCGAAGCCTGACGACATCGCGCTCTTCCACTTCCGCACGCACCCGGAGGCTCGAAATGTCACCAAACAACACGAGCGCGGTATCGGGCATGGTCTCGGCCAATTCGCCGATCTTGGCCCAAACGTTTAAAACGACGCCATTAGACGGCGCGCGCATGCGCGTGCGTTCGATTGCGGTTTCGACTTGCGACAGCTCCGAGCGCGAAATCGTGAGACCGGACTCGAGACGGTTTGGCAATGGCATATCAGGCAACGCCGATACCTTTGCCAGCGCCTCGCGATCGGCGGCGACTTTATCACGTGCAGTTTTCAGACGTGCTGTCGCCGCGTTGACATCTTCGGCGCTGCTCTTGCCCAAGCGTACAGCGCGTTGCACGTCGTCGTGCCCTTGACGCGCTTTGAAAACAGCCCGCTCGGCGGCCGCCAAAGTATCTTCGGCCTTGCGGCGATCAAGCTCGATGCCCTTGGCGGGCTCCTCGTCGCGTTCGCGCTGGCGCACCAGCACCTCGGCTTCGGCCGCGACGTACTTGGCGAGCAGATCTTCATCGTCGAGGCGCACCAGTAGATCGCCGGCCTGTACGCTATCGTTGAGCTTGACCGCGACTTCGACGATTTTTCCCGGCACCGGCGTGTCGATGCGGATCTCGCCGTCCTTGGGTTCGATACGGCCCGTCGCAGATGCGGCCCAATTGGCTTTAGGAATGCCGCCATCTGCGGCATGCGCGCTGCCCGTTGAAATGGATGAAACCTGCTGGGCCAAGCTGGGTGCTGCCATGTTGAGAACGAGACTGATGCCCAAAGCCAAGGCTCCCGTGATCGACAGCGTCGATACGATGGGATCAATTTTATGCTTAAACATTCTTGGTTCGCCTTTTCTTCGTCAGATCGGTAATTTCAGGAGCATCGAGGCCGTCGGGCCGGCGTTCTTCGCCGACGATGCGGCCGTCTTCAATTCGCACCACGCGATCGGCGTAGCTCAGAGTTCTTGGATCGTGCGTGACGGCCAGCACGCAGCGGTTCTGCTCGCGCGCAATGCGCGCCAGCAAGGCCATCACCGCGTGTCCGTTTTCACTGTCAAGCGCGGCTGTCGGTTCGTCGGCCAGCACCACGGACGGTGAAGCGGCTATGGCGCGCGCCACCGCAACGCGCTGCTGCTCTCCACCCGACAGGTTGCCCGGATAGTTCTGCAACCGGTTGCCCAAGCCCACTTCGCGCAGCACTTCTTCGGCACGCGCCGAAGCCGGGTAGCCTTTCTGTCCGAGCACATCGAGCGCAATACGCACGTTTTCGAGCGCGTTGAGCGTCGGGAACAGATTGTAGGACTGAAAAATAAAACCGATATGCTGGCGGCGTAGAGTCGCCAACGCTTCAGCCGACAGTCCCGCAGTCGGCTGACCGGCGATGGTAATTGTGCCCGACGTCGGCGTCAGGATGCAGCCCAGGATCGACAGCAGCGTGGTTTTGCCACTGCCGGACGGTCCCATCAGTAGCGTCAGCTCGCCGGGTACGAGGGCCAAGCTGACGCCTTTCAGCGCCATAACCTTGCCGGCGCCCTTGCCCAATTCTTTGACGACGTTCTCGGCAACGAGAACAGGTTCATCGCTCATCTGTTGAACACCGTTGCTGGATCTATTTTGGTCACTTTGACGATCGCCGAGACGGCCGAGATCGCACACATCGTCAGCGTGAGCGCAAACAAGGAGATGGCCAGCCCTGGGGTCATGATCAAGGGCAACGGCGAAGATCGGCTGAGATAGAGGACGCCGAGCGAGATCAGCATGCCCAGAATGTAGCCCAGCACAGCGCTCAAACCGGCCTGCGCGAGGATCACCCTATGGATGTAGCCCGACGTCGACCCGAGCGCGCGCAGTGTTGCGAACTCGTTGATATGATCTTTTGTACTCGAGTAGAGCGTCTGTGCGACAATAACAGTGCCGACGAGAATGCCGAGCAGCGCGCCACCGATCAGCGCCACGCCCGCCCCAGTGTTGAACAGCCATTGGTTCAGACTGCGGTCACGAAATTCGGCTTTGGTGAGAACTTCCGAGCCTTCAAGGCGTGCACGCAAAACCTGGCGGACGTTTTCCACATCAGCGCCCGGCTCGGTCTGCACGAGGAGGAATGTCGCCTTTTCACCTTCGACCGCCAACAGGCTGCGCGCCCGCGAGATTGGCGTGAAGACATAGGGCGACTGCGTGAACGAGCGGATGCCGTGCGTGAGGGCGCGCACCTTGACCCGGCCGGTTGCAACTTGAGCAGTCGAACCAAGGCCCGCGATATCGAGTTGCTTCAAATACGTGTCGTCGGCCGAAATCGCTTCGGGCGCTTTGATATCTTCCCAGGTGCCGCTGACGAGGTCCCACGGTGCGAGCGCTCCGTCTTCAGCGTCGGTTCCAACGACGACAACACGCGTCGATCCGCCTCCGGGCTTGCGCCATTCGGCGAAGGCCACGACCATGGGTACAACGGCTTTTACGCCGGGCGTCGCCAAAGCCTGGTGACGTTCGCGCGATGTCAACAGGACGCCGCCTTCTTCGAACGACTTGGCGCCGTAGGCCGTGATCCACAGATCGCTGTTTGACCGTTCGATCATGTCGGTGATCATTTTACTGGAGCCGAGATAGAGCCCGAGCTGAACCGCCACCAGAACGATCGAGAACAAAATACCGACCAGCGTCACCGCAAGCCGGATACGGTCATGAAACAAATTCCGGAATGCCAATGTTAAGATCATCGAAAACTTTCAAACTGTCGGGACGCGGACTGGAGGCTATACCCGCGCACCAGATCTCTTGTATCGTAGCTCTTGTAGAACGCCCATTATCCCGGCCCGATGCGGCACGGGGAAGCCCCGCGGCGTGTTGCCGGATATGCTAGGTTAATTGCTGCACGCACGGCAGATACGCAAACGGGCAGAAACTCAGGACGACAATTACGAATCGCTCAACCATGAGCTTGATATTTGTACATTCAGATTACTTTTGAGATACTTAACGTAATAAATTCAGATAGGAGCGGCACAAATAAGGAAGAATTCACCGCAATCTGACAATTGTGAGTACATGGCGAACACGCCAGGAGGACGATGAGGACGATGCGAGACCGTGTTTTTGCCTCTTTCCTGGCCTAACCCACGATTTCGACACAAGAATATTGAGAGACCGCGTCATGACCTCAATCCACATTCGTGAAGCCGCCCAGCGCCGTTTGCACATTCCTGCTTCGCTATTTTTAGCTGCATTTGCGGGGCTTTATGCCAGTTCAGCAGCGGCTCAGCAGTCATCGAACGTCACAGGCGTGTGGTATGACAGCGCGCGTGAAGGTGCCATCGAGGTCGCGCCCTGCGGAAAACGCATGTGCGGGAACATCGTCTGGCTGAAGTCGCCGCTCAATGCGGAAGGCAAACCTCTATTCGATCGGCACAACCCGAGTGCTACCAAACAATCCCGGCTGATATGCGGGTTGCAGGTTTTACGGGATCTGCAGCCCTTGACCGACGGGTCGTGGGGCCGTGGAATTGTTTACGATCCCAAAAAAGGCGCCGAAAACGAAGCCTCCATCAAACCGCTTGCAGGCGGCAAATTACAGCTCACGGGTTATGGCCTGTTTGGTTTGAGCAAGAGTTTTGAATGGACGCGCGCACCGGCCGATTTACAAAAATGCGGCAATCCCGCGGGCCAGGCCGCCGCTCCAGCGGTTGCTGGATCCGCAAAGACCGTGACGGCTCCTGCAGCCGCTGCGACAGCTGCACCCGCGCAAACGCAGCCCCAAGCAGCCACGCAAGCGCCCGCGTCAGGCGTCAAGCCTGCCGAAGCGAACGCCGCTGCAACGGGCATTGCAAAGCCCGCCCCGTCGGGGCCGTTGGTCAAGCCGGCCGAAGTCAAGCCGAAAGCTCCCGCGCCCAAGCCTTCGAGTGCAGCACCGTCTGCCGCAAAAGCTGCGGCAGTTGCGGCGCCTGCAAACACTAAGACCACTGTCAAGCTGGTGCCGGCAACTGCATCTGCGACGACGGGCACAAGTGTAAAGCCCAAGCCGGTGGTTACCGTTCAGAAAAAGGCCGTCGCGTCACCGTCCGTAAAGGCGGCCGCAAAACCGGCGAGCACGACGACGGTTACTGCGAAGCCCGCAGCCGGCACAGCCGGCACGAAAGTTATTGCCAAGCCGGCAACAACGGCGAAAGCAAAATCCGGAACTGCGCCTGTCGAGGCGGCTGTCGCAAAACAGATTCAAGCGCCGCCAGTTGCGACGGTCGCCCCATCGTCCTCATCGGGATCGTCAGCGCCAGCGAACGCGACAGCTGCCGGCTTTGCCGATTAGTCAGCTCACCCGCGTTCTGTGACGGCGCGCCATTACTCGGCTGCGGACGCGTTCTTTACGATACGAGCGACAGCCTGCTTCTCTTCGATGCGGGCGGCAAGGCGCTGTGCAAAATCGACGGTGCGATCAACGACGATCGATCGCTGCTTATCAAGCGTCACCATGTGGAAGCAATCGTCGAGCACGGTCATCTCGACCAGACCACCGAGTTTGACCTGTAGTGTGATCGCGTTCGACAGCGCGCTCTGATCGTCCATACGCGGATGGAAAATAGCTGTCGGCTGTTTGATTTCGCCCAGGCGCTTTTTGACCTCGCGGCCAAGGCGCATGAATTCCCACACCAACCCGCCACCACGGCCAAACAGATCTTCGACCGGCCGGTCTTCGCTCTTGAAGCTCTCGATCACAAAGTTGCGGATACGCTCGTCCTTGATGCCGTAGGGCGCACGCTGATGAAAGCGGAACAGCTTGGCAAACCACTTGTGTGTGACCAGCCTGAAGAAGTTTAACGATCGCGGGATCGCCCAGCCGTTCGGAAAGATGGTTGGAGCAAACAGTAGAAGGCCGTGAACTTGATCGGGGCGCTCGCGCGCCAATCTGAGGGCAAGCATGCTCCCCGCTGATAGGCCACCGACAAGCACAACATCGCAATGCTCAAGCATTTGGGTATGCGCGCTCTCGACGGCTGCGTACCAATCGCGCCAAGACGACAAGCCGGAAACGTCAGTGCCGCCGCCCAGACCAGGCAAAAGCGGGCAATAAACGGTATAGCCGCAACGCGCCAACCCTTGAGCGACAAAGCGCAATTCAACCGGGTTTCCACCGAGGCTATGGATCAAAAGAACGCCAACGCGCCCTCCACCGATCAACAAGCTGCCGCGGACCGGATTGATTTTATCGTTATTTTTCATCAAAGTAAGAAAACTCGCTCGTAAGTTACTCTACTGTTTTAGGACGACCGTCCCCCGGAAGCCAAGCCTGTTTTTGCGAAACGAGCAGCCCGAAGGCAACTTTTCACATCACAAAAGGATCCGAGTTACTTTCACCGCCGCCTGCAACTACCTGATTTTCCCAACACAAGACGAATGTCCGCCACGCTGCCGACATAAGCGATACGACAGGCTGCCGCAGAGCAGCAATGTCGAGACATTAATTGCTGCATCGCAACATCCGGCTGCCGGTTTTCTAGTCTCACTTACGGCCAAAATAAGACGCTTCAACCATTATAGGCGAAAGTGCCGCTCCCACACCGAGAAAGTAAGTGTGCGGTAAATATTTAAACAAACTTTACCTGCAGTAGCCCGCAGTGCTTAGGTTAAGAGTACTCTAGCGGCACGATACAGAGACTTGGTTGCGCCTGTCTTAAAGTTCGGTCACGCCGGCTTGGGCCTAATATTGGCCCCCGTGTAACGATAGGCCGATGTAGTTAGGACTTTAGCCTTAGCCGCCGTTACGCGAAGTGGAGTTCGACCGTGCCGCCGTCTACCCGCCCGCTTTTGTCATCGATCACAGCGCTCGCCGTATGCGTCGCGCCGTTCCAGCTTCGGCCGGCAGCCGCGGGAGCTGGCGCAGCGCCCGGTTTGGATTACCAGGCATGTCAGGCGGGTGACGATCAGGCGTTTAAGCAGGCCATCGAGAACGTCACCGTATCGGCGCTGACTGGCGGGCTCAAAGGCGTCAACTATGACGCCGCAGTCAATGCGCAATGGCAGCGCCTCGATATCGATGCGGTGATCGACAAGCGGGTCGATATCGCCGTCGAAGAGGTGCGCAGTGAGACCAGCCTTGGCGGTCTGGTTAAGTCCCTGGCCGATCAGCAAAAGGCGCAAGAGCTAGCGACCGCTGTTGCCGGCCGGGTTTATAACTCCGAAGCTATTCAAAGTGCCATTACGGCGCTGGCAACCGGCGTCGGGACGGAAATCGGCAACCGCATCGAACTCGCAACGCAGGACGCCGCCGGACCCGCGCTCGAGTGCCTCAAAACCTTTCTCGGTCCCCGCTACGGGTCGGCCGTGGCAGCCGCCGTCACAGGGACGGCCGCTCAGGAATTCAGCGTCGACGCCAACAAAGGCGGCGCGGAAGTCACGCCGGGCTCCGTTTTAAAGCAATCCAGTCGAGGCATGACCGGCGCGGCCATTCTGCTGATGCGGCGGCAACTGGCGAATATGGCTCAACGGATCGGGCAGCGCGTTGCGGGAAGCGTGCTGGCGCGGCTCGTGTCGGTGGTTGCCGGCGGGGTCGGTCTGGTTTTGATCGCTAAAGATATCTGGGAACTGCGCTACGGGGTGCTGCCGATCGTTTCGGAAGAAATGAAGTCGAAGGACACCAAACAGAAGGTCCTTCTTGAACTCAGCAAAAGCCTTGAAGAGGAAATCGGCCAACACGTCCAGGTCATCGGCGCGAACGCTGCCGGCCGAGTCCTCGAGGTTTGGCAGGAGTTCCGCCGCGCTCATGCCAAAGCGTTGGAACTCGCGGATCGCAACCTGTCGTTCAAAAACTTCCTCGAGTCGGTCAAGCCAACCGCCCTGCCGCGCCTCGACGAGATTACGTCGATTGTTCTGAGCAGTGAAGGCGAGAACGGGATTTTAAGCCGGCTCGACAACGGCACGCTCGGCCGTGCCATCAATGGCCTGCCCGAGCCCGGTATGGTCATCGCCCGCGAAACCCGGTCGATCGACACGGCGCTGGCGTGGTCGGCTGTCGCGGGAGATGAGCTTCCGACAGTTGTCGAGCATGCCCTTCATCAGCACACGACTCCGCAAACGTTTTCCAAGGCGACCTTGCAAAAGGTGCTCGATCTAAAAGATCCGGTTGCGATCCCGAAGCTGGCGAGCCTGGACGGCGAAGCCCGCGATATTCTGTTCGAACTGGAACCGGATAAATTGAAACTGCTGGCGCGCGCGCTCAGCGGCAGCGAGCTGGGCACGCTTGCGCGCTACATAACCGGGTTGCAACCCGGTCCGCGTAACGACGTGCTGACGGCCGTCGCGACCAGACCGTCCGAAATCAAGCAGCTGGCTTCGGAGCGGGTTCGCAATGCCATCATGACCAGTGCGGATCAGCCGGCGGCGATCGAGATGATGTTGCGGCCCGGCGACGCTGGAATAGGGGCAACCGTTGGTGATGTTCGGGCGGCTTGGCAGGGCCGGATCAATCCCGTTCTTCTTTGGGACAAGCATCCGTTCATGATTGGGGCCGCGCTCCTCGCCGCGCTTGTCATAGTGCTGTGGTTGCGGCGATTGTTCACTCCCGCACGGCGGAGCAAGACCGTGCGCGATGTGGCTTCCCGGCCCCACGCACCCTGAGTTGCCCACAGCCTAGCGGCCAGCCAGCTGTTGCATGTCCCTGCGCCTGCTATAAGCGCGTTACGACATAAGATTCGCCGGGTCACCGCGCAGCGTGCAGCGGCGCGCGACCTGAACAGAACAACAAGACCGAAGCGGAGATCACGACATGGCTCTCAAATCACCAGGCATCTTGACATTCATGCTCTCGGTCATTCTGACGGTACTCGCCCTCGTCACCAAACTTTATCCCGAAGCAAATATTCCGTTCGTGGCGACCAAGGAATTCCTCGTTTTGCTGGTGGCGCAGTTCGTCCTGGTGTTCGGCTGCATCATGAGAGGGCTCTAGCGATCGCCTCGAGGCGAAAAAATTTGGGCACCTTGTTTCAAGAGGACCAAAGACCGCTGTTGCGGTTTGGGCACTTATCCGTTTCCGTACGTTACAGTGCAAACTGTCGCGCGGCAGACGTACGGCTAGGCGAACCCGACAGTTTGCCATACCCAGTTGTGAGCAGCCCCGTCGCTGCGCGAACATGCTGGGACTTTTATGCGCAAATTGAAATCTGATGCAAAAAGCACAGCAGATTTGGCAGCGGGCACTTTAAGTCAGCGCGTGCGCAACTTCACTTGTGAAATTTGTTTTGCCGTTGTTCTGACGCTGGCGGCTGCCGCGAGCATATGGTTCGCCGCTAACAGGATAACGGCGGACACAGCGTCCGGTGATGCGAATAACGCGGCCCATACTTCCGCTGCCGACGGCGTCAGAAGCGTTCATTGATTTTGCTTCAATGAGCTCCGCTCCAGAGGTACCGCCCGCACGAGGCCGCGGACCGAGTTTCCGAGAAAAACTGTGTCGGCCGTTTGCACATCCTGCAGCGTCAATGTCGCCTCGACCGCCTCACCTGACGCCAGCAAATCTGAGCGCAGCACACCTGGCAGCAATCCCGAAGAGAGCGCCGGCGTCAGAAGTTTGCCGTTTCGCTCGATGAAAATATTGGTCCGGCTGCCTTCGGCTAGTTCGTTGCGCTCGTTGACATAGACAACTTCGTCCGCGCCGACCCCCTCGTTATAGTGCGCCCATTCGCTATCGTAGACTTCGCGCCGCGTCGTCTTGTGGAACAAGAACGCATCACCGCTGTCGAGCCTGGTTGGCGACAGGATGTAGCGCATCACGGCATCAGGACTTGGCGCGGCGAGTGGCGTCACTGTGACTGTCACATTGCCATTTTCCTTGAGCAACAATCGTACGCGCAGCCGTTCACCGGAGCGGCCTTCGATTGCGTTCGATAATTCACGTTGAACGTGCGCAGCATTGAGGACAAAATTGAAATAGCGGGCCGAGGCCGCCAGTCTGTCCAGATGCCGGTCGAGCAGCCAGAAGCCTTTGCCGGCCTCGTGCAACAGTGTCTCGATCAAGTCGAACGAGCGCGGCGGGTCGGTGAGAAACTTCATCTTCAAAAGACATTCCGCGTACTCTTTCTCGCCGGCGGAATCGTACACGACGCCCGAGCCGATCCCCATCTCGCCCCGTCCGTCGCGAAAGATCACCGGACTGCGGATCGCCACATTGAAAAGCGCCTTGCCGCCAGGTGTAAAGTGCCCGATGGCACCGCAGTAAACGCCACGCGGCTCGGTCTCGTACTCGGCGATCAATTCCATCGCACGAATTTTCGGCGCGCCAATGACCGAGCCTGGCGGGAAGATCGCGCGCCAAAGCTCCGACAGGCCGACGCCGTCTTTGAGTGTCGCGCGCACGCCCGACGTCATTTGATGCAGCGTGCGAAAAGTTTCGACTGTGAAGATGTCGGTCACCTCAACGCTGCCCGTTTCAGCCATGCGCCCCAGATCGTTGCGCATGAGATCGACGATCATCAGATTTTCCGCGCGTTGCTTGACGTCCGTTGCCAGTACCCGCCGCGCGTTGGCGTCGGCATCGGGCGTGCCTTCGCGCGGAGACGTCCCCTTCATAGGGCGTGTCGTGATTTCGCGGCCGTCCTGCTCGATGAAAAGTTCGGGGCTCGCCGACAGCACCGTCAAGTGCCCGGTATCGACGATCCCGCCGTACGACACGCGCTGGCGCTGGCGCATGTCGCGATAAAACGTCAGCGGTGATCCCGACAGCTTGAAACGCGCTTTGAACGTCAGATTGAGCTGATAGATATCGCCGGCGCGGATCTTGTCCTGCACGTCGGCGAAACGCTTGACGTAGGCGTCCTTATCCCACGCCCGGGACACATCGGTAAATTGGTAGCTGCCCGAGCGCGTGTGCGTGGCGAGCCAGTGATCGACCTCAATCTCGGTCATTTCACGCGGGCTGTCATAGAGCCCGAACCAGAGCAGCGGCACGTCGCGCGTCGCGGGCATCAGCCCGGCGAGTTTGGGCTCGAACACATAGCCCAGCTCGTAGGAAAAAAACCCGGCGGCATGGAGCCCGCGCGCCAGTCCATCTTCGAGTTGCTGCAAGGCGCGCGGCACGCCTTCAGGCGCATCGGCGACGACG
The DNA here is from genome assembly GCA_031414095.1 of Hyphomicrobium sp. GTDB lineage: Bacteria > Pseudomonadota > Alphaproteobacteria > Rhizobiales > Hyphomicrobiaceae > JANNFX01. Next base: position 15,707 of record JANNUW010000442.1, read on the forward strand.
ACACCGTGCGGGTTTGAAAACAGGAGCGATGCGGCTCCGCGCCCAGAGCTGTTATCCAAGAGCACGAACGCTTCTTCGAGACCGGCAGCGGTATTTGCGGGGCTGGCCGTCGCAGTGACAGGCTTTGGGGACATGCTGAGAGGGCCTTACCGGGCTTGTTTATAGACCTGCTGCCGTGTGACGTCATTGCCGGTCCGGGTGTGCTTCGGGCGCCAGGCCAGATGGCCCTTCGGCGCGCCGCCGTTACATTGGAAAATGCGATGCGGGCACGTTTACATATAAACACCTCCGGCCACCACTCAAGAACGCCTTTGGCGTAACGCTCGGCCAAGCGTTTGCGCCGATGTAAGACCAAGCGACCTGTGCCGGAGACAGCGCAGGAGGCTCGACCGCCGCCAGCCCCGGGCCGAAAGCTGCAAGCCAGAACAACACCGGAAAGCCACCTCGAGGGCCGCCGGGCATCACGGATCACGAGGCGAACTAAGGCATCGAACACTTCGTAGACGTCCCGGCCTTAGGACAGCGTGAGGCCAAACGGAACGCTCGCGCGCCCATTTGCGGGACCACTAAGAGGTCGGTGGCAACGCCCCACGAAGCCTGTCCCGGTAAAACGTGAGACCGGTCCTACAAAAAGCATCGGAGGGCTTCACAGCAGCAAATTTCGTGCTATAGGACCGTCCAAGGCCGCCCGACGAGGGCGGCTTTTGTGTCGGTTATCACTCATGTTATGGTCCCAAAGGACCGTTTTGGGTGGGCCGTATGCCTCAAGCCCGAAGACGGCTTTTGGCCATTGGTGACGCGGGGTGGAGCAGCCCGGTAGCTCGTCAGGCTCATAACCTGAAGGTCGTTGGTTCAAATCCAGCCCCCGCAACCACCGATACAGGACTCGCTGTTCCTGAACTTTTCGAAACAAGCAATCCTGCAAGGTTTCCAACGACTTGCAGCTCGACCGGCTCGCCCTTCGGCGTTGGTTTGACGACAA
>JANNUW010000443.1:0-7759 GCA_031414095.1 Hyphomicrobium sp.
TTGACCGTCGTCGGCGCACCATAAAGACCGACATTGGCGGGGAAGGGCGGCTTCAAACGCGGCTGGCCCTTTTTACCCTCGAGGCTTTCGAGCATCGCGGTTTCTTCGCCGCAGATGTAAGCGCCCGCGCCGTGGTGGACGTAGCACTCGAAGTCCCAGCCATGGATGTTGTTCTTGCCGATATATTTGGCCGCGTAGCCCTCGGCGATGGCGCGTTGCAGGGCTTCGCGTTCGCGGATGTATTCGCCGCGCACGTAGATATAGCAGACGTGCGCGCGCATCGCGAACGAGGCGAGCAACGCGCCCTCGACCAGCAAATGCGCGTCGTGGCGCAGAATTTCGCGATCCTTGCACGAACCCGGTTCAGACTCGTCGGCGTTGACCACGAGATAAGACGGCCGCGCATCGGCCTTGGGCATGAACGACCATTTGAGGCCCGTCGGGAAGCCCGCGCCGCCGCGCCCGCGCAGGCCCGACGCTTTGACCTCGTTGATGATCCAATCGTGACCCTTGTCGATAAAAAACTTGGTGCCATCCCACGCGCCACGGCTCATCGCGCCCTTGAGGCCAGCGTCGTGGAACCCGTAGAGGTTCGTAAAGATGCGGTCTTTATCGGCTAGCATCTATTTCCCCTTCGGCCGTTCGCCGATGTTGCCATCGGGCCGCCAGCCGCTGCTGAGCTTAGCGCATTGCTCCAGCCACTTGTCGCCCACGATGCGGCCCTTGAAGCCGGGCATTTCGCCTTCGAACCACTCGATGTGTGCGGGTGTCCAGGCAGCGATCTGATCGAAGTGCCAGATACCAAGCTGGTTCATGCGAGTCTCTAGCTTATCCGCTACGCCCCAGATCAGTTTCAGATCATCGCCCTTGTCGCCACGCGGCGCAGACAGCAACGGCGGCCGGCTCGAATTATCGTTCGATGACGCGGCATGTTCCGCCGCTGCCAGTGCACTGCCCGGCACAGGTCCGGGAATTGTGCGCAGGCGCAGGCTATCCATTTCGCCCTTCGACATGGCGCGGCCACCCGATGCTCGGGCCTCGAGTTCGGGCACGAGGCCGGCGTTGGCCATCGCCGCTGCGGCGGCAAAATTTATCGGGGCCCTAGGAGCAGGCGCTACCGGCGCACTCGCTGGCGGTTCAGCCGCAGCCAGAAGCGGGTCGCCTGCAAAGCGCTTGACCCAGGCCCCACGGATCGAGCCATCGTAAAGCGTCGCGTCCGTCAGTGTCGTCTGTCCGCCCTCGGGACACGAGACCCGGCGGCCAATTTGAGAGCCAGGCGTCACCGGCTTGCCCTTGGCCAAGGCGGTGAGCAGTGTTTCCAGTAACTCGGGCGTCAGATCCTCAAAGGTGTCGCTGCCTATTTGGACGAGCGGCGCGTTGGCGCAACTGCCGAGGCACTCGACCTCTTCCCACGAAAAGCGCTTATCGCCTGAAAGTTCGTGCGGCTCATGCGCGATCATGTCCTTGCATTTGGCAACGAGATCGCGCGCGCCGCGCAACATGCACGGGGTCGTTCCGCACACCTGCACATGGGCTGTCGTCCCGACCGGGACCAATTGGAACATGGTGTAGAACGTCGCCACCTCATAGACTCGGATGTAGGCCATGCCGAGCATGTCGCCGACCGCGCGCAGGGCGGGCTCGGTCACCCAGCCGCCAATCTGCTCCTGCGCCCGCCACAATACGGGAATCACGGCCGACGCTTCTTTGCCCGGCGGATAATCGCGGATCTTGCCCTGCGCCCACGCCAGATTTTCAGGCGTGAACGTGAAGCTTGCAGGCTGATCGGGATGCAGGCGGCGGACGGCCATCAAGGGCTCCCACAAACTCGGGCCAATAAATGCAACCAGGAACACATTCGGAAACGGTCGACGCGGCCTTTTGCAATGCAAAAAGCCGAGCCGGGTTATGGTTTCCAGTAAGGGGAAAGCGGTCTCAGCGCAAGGCTTCGCGGCGCCGCAACGGTGCAACGCTCGAGAAAAATCGGCCGCCGAATTTCGGGATTAGACCAAAGCCCAAGCTGCCGCCGGAAATTCCATCCAGGCGCGTTCAAAACCCGGCCCGAGGGCCAGCCAGACGACGATCAAAAGGGCCGTGGCGAGTGGCGCCAAAAAGAGTGTCAATTGAGAACCGACCCGCAGGAAACCAGTCCAGAAAAAAGCCAGTAAAAGGCCGAACAAGACGACAATCCATCCACCCTCGGGCGTCCCCCGCCACGAGGCAAAGGCCAGCGCCACGAAAATTGCGCTGAGGCCGATGATGGTTGGCACAGCCGGCAGATCTGTATGCAGCACGCCCATGGGCCAGCCGTTGCGGCGCGCGACGTAGCGGTAGGTGCACAGCGACAGCCCCCAACCGAGCGCCGCAATAGCCAAAAGTGCCGGAAGGTCAATCATGGGTCGCTCGTTGCTAAATGTCTATGGGATCGCACGGCAGACGTATCACGCTTTACGGATTGTAGCACATACAAAGCCGGCACGTTTGCGAACTGGAGCACGCAACAGGAGTGCTCGCCCGAATCAAAAGCTTCCTCACCTTGCCAAGGAATGGCGAGCGCCGCCATAGCGCAGTTGGCGGAGGGTTAAGGGGCCGGATCAAACCTCTAGCTCGTGTTAGTCAGAAGCGGTAATGTTCCGGCGTGCATAGTTGAGCGTTGAGGAGTCTGGCATGAAATTTGTCATTGCACTCGACCGCGACGAAGACGGCGTATGGATCGCCGAATTCCCTTCAATTCCAGGCTGCGTCGGCCAAGGCACAACGCGCGACGAAGCCATGGCAAACATAAGGGAAGCAATCGCTGCTTGTTGGGAAGTTCGCTCTACACGCGGCCAGCCTTTGACGATTGAAACGCGCCAAATCGAAGTCGTTGCTTAGACGTGGCCCCTCTGTTGCCGGTTTTGAGCGGCGCCAACGTCGTGCGGGCCTTCGCCGAGCTCGGCTGGAGCGTGGCGCGCCAGAAGGGCAGCCATATCATCATGGTCAAGGATGGAGAGCGCGCGACGCTGCAGCTTGATACGTGCGTCCGGCGCTACGATTGAAGAGTTTTTGGCAGCTTCACAACGTTAGAACGTATCGGGATATAGAGTCTCCAATGGCGGTCGATACAAAACGCATCCAGGCCGTGGCGGCGGCCCGTCGGGGCACACGCGACCGCGTCAACAACGCTGCCGATACGGACGACTGGAATACCGCCGCTTATGACAAATGGGTGGCCATGCTCGAAGATGCGCTCGATGCCGATTGCGATCACCTAGTACTCAACGAAGACGAAATGTACCGCACCGATTTTCTCATGCACCTCGATGCGGCCATTGCATTTCTCGAAGTCTATGAAGGCGGACAAGCCAACGTCACGCCAATGAAGCCGCGCGCCGTTGAGTAAGGAATCGTCCTCACCGATCTATCTCGCCAAACACGATGTCGATTGAGCCGAGGATGGCGGAGACGTCGGCGAGCATGTGGCCGCGGTTCAGGTGGTCCATGGCGGCGAGGTGCGGGAAGCCAGGAGCGCGGATCTTGCAGCGGTAGGGCTTGTTCGAGCCGTCCGAAACGAGATAGACGCCGAACTCGCCCTTGGGCGCTTCCACGCAGGCGTAGACCTCGCCTTCGGGCACGTGAATGCCTTCAGTGTAGAGCTTGAAATGATGGATCAACGCTTCCATCGAGCGCTTCATGTCCTGGCGCTTGGGCGGCACCACCTTCGGATTGGCAACCGTAATGGCGCCTTGACCTTCCGGTGACAGCAACTTGGCGCACGCCTGGCGCATGATCTTCACGCTCTCGCGCATTTCCTGCATGCGAATGAGATAGCGGTCGTAACAGTCGCCGTTCTTGCCCACGGGAATATCGAAGTCGAATTCGGAATAGCACTCGTAAGGCTGCGACTTGCGCAAATCCCACGCCGCGCCCGAGCCGCGCACCATGACGCCCGAAAAGCCCCACTCGAACGCCTCTTTCAAAGACACGATGCCTATATCGACGTTGCGCTGCTTGAAGATGCGATTTTCGGTCAGCAGGCTATCGATGTCGTCGAGGACTTTGAGGAACGGATCGCACCAGGCCGCGATATCCTCGACAAGTTGAGTTGGCAGATCCTGATGCACGCCGCCGATGCGGAAGTACTTGGCGTGCATGCGCGAGCCCGACGCGCGCTCGTAGAACACCATCAGCTTTTCGCGCTCTTCAAAGCCCCACAGCGGCGGTGTTAAAGCGCCGACGTCCATGGCCTGAGTGGTGACATTGAGCAAGTGTGAAAGGTGACGGCCTATTTCGGAGTAGAGCACGCGGATCAATTGAGCGCGCCGCGGGATTTCGAGGCCGAGCAGCTTTTCGGCCGCCAAACAAAACGCATGCTCCTGGTTCATCGGCGCCACGTAGTCGAGCCGGTCGAAATAGCCGATCGCCTGCAAGTACGTTTTGTGCTCGATCAGCTTTTCAGTGCCGCGGTGCAGCAGCCCAATGTGCGGATCAACGCGCTCGACGACTTCGCCATCCAGCTCGAGCACGAGCCGCAACACGCCATGGGCGGCTGGATGCTGGGGCCCGAAGTTGATGTTGAAGTTGCGGATTTCTGTTTCGGGCATGGGCTTATTGGGCTCGTGGTGAGATCTAATTGGTCAGCGGACCTTCGACTTAATACTTTCATTTACACGTGCCACTACAAAATCCTGCGTGGCTTCGTCGCCGGTTCGTTTTAGCGTATCATTGGCAAAACTGTAATAAACCGGCTTGTCATCGATGAAGATCTCTGTGGCCAGGGTCAAGCGCGATTGATCATCAAGTGTGCCTGTCGAAAGCGAGTACCAGTCTCGTCCGGTCAATTTCCAGAATAGGCTTGAGCCACAGACCTTGCAAAAACCACGCTCACCCCACTCAGATGACCGGTACAGTCCGATATTGTCGCGGCCCTCAAACACGGGTGCGCCTATAACCTCAAGAAACATCAATAAGCCACCCGACCACCGGCTGCACATCGAGCAATGGCAAACCGAAACATCATGGCTGACAGCCTCGGCCGTGAACGACACAGCCCCGCACAGGCAATGGCCGCTGATTATTTCAGTCATGATGCCGGCCCTCTGGTATCGAAGCCATCGAGGCCGAACACGACATCAAGCGACGTGACGCTGGCCGTCATAAGACCTAAGAGAAATCCATCCCGCGCTGAGGCATCTCGAAAGCCAAGCGCCTTTGGAAAGTGGATGCCAAGTCCGTGCTCATCATCGAAATCCCAGCACCCGCTGCTGGCAGCTATGATGGCCTCTCCTAAATAGCTGCCGAGCACCGCGGCCATCCCCTCTGCTTTTTCACCGGCGGTTAACCGTGCCCGTTGACGCTCGATGAAGCCTTCAACCCAGGCGACGGACACCGCATCCAAACCAAACGTCTCAAGTTCGCTCAGCGGTCCAAGCTGCTCGACGACGAAAGCCGCGTTGCGGCACAGCACCTCCAGCCGAGGGTCGCCGGCAGACATCATGCCTTCCCGCTCGCCTTTTCATCCCCCGGCAGCACATAATTCGGCGCATCCCAGGGGCTTTCGAAATCAAACGAGCGGAATTCTTGCGTGAGTTTTACGGGCTCGTAGACGACGCGCTTTTTCTCGTCGTCATAGCGGGTCTCGACATAACCCGTCAGCGGGAAATCCTTGCGCAGCGGATAGCCCTGGAAGCCATAGTCGGTGAGCAGCCTTCGCAGATCGGGATGGCCAGAAAAGAGAATGCCAAACATGTCGTAGGCTTCGCGCTCATACCAGTTGGCGGCCGGGAACACGCCGATGACACTGGCGACGGGCGTTGCATCGTCGGCCGAGAGTTTTACTCGGATGCGCTGATTGAGACGCGGCGACAGCAGGTGATAGACGACCTCGAAGCGCGTCTCGCGCGCCGGGAAATCGACGCCACAAATGTCGATCAGGATTTCGAATTGGCACGCAGGATCGTCACGCAGGAAGGTCAGCGTCTCGACGATGTGTGCGGCGTCGATCGTCAGCGTGAGTTCGCCGCGGGTCACGGCGGCGGTCATTTTTCCCGACATTTTGCTAGTGATGCTTGAACCGAGTTCGCTCAGAATATTCGTCATGCCATTCGATCCAAAATCTCGTAGGTAAGGTTAGAGCGGTGCAAGCTAGCAAAACGAAATAACGGCTGGTTAAATCAGGCGTTCCATCCCGCGATAGGCCTGCCGAACGTCTGAAGCAAGATAGCGAATTTGATCCCGCATTCCATCCCAATCGGGATCCTTCATACCTGACGGCGAAAACCGCAAGAGGTATCCTCCGAAAGCTCCGTTATCGAATACGCCCCCGTCTATTCCATGTTCGACGAAGACCACAGTGGGTCGGCGTAAAGCGGTGAGTATTCCAGCCTCGATTTGGTTCCAAGGAGTTGGCAGTTTGCCATTCTCGATGGCGCGTTCGTTGGGAGTGCTGCGGCGAGACACGCCTTTGTCGAATTCGACTTGACTAAACCCCATGATCACGCCGCCGTAGCAGGCGCGAGCGAGAAAACAAACCTCGGTCAACGGATCCGTACGAGGATAATCACTTCGACCCAGCGAGCGAGATTGCAATTTTTCCTCGACAAGAGACTGCATAACGAAGTCGTAAACGGCTTTCTGGTCCGTGTTCAAGACGCTAGGTGCCGAGACAAAAACTGGAATTGCAAAACTCACATCCTCCCCCTCCCCGACGACGTGCCAATTACCGCTCGATCGTACCGGTGCGCCTGATCTTACGCTGGAGCAGCAGCACGCCATAGAGCAACGCTTCGGCGGTCGGCGGGCAGCCGGGCACGTAGATGTCGACGGGCACGATGCGATCGCAGCCGCGCACGACGGCATAGGAATAGTGATAGTAGCCGCCGCCGTTGGCGCAACTGCCCATCGAAATCACGTAACGCGGCTCGGGCATCTGGTCGTAGACCTTGCGCAATGCTGGCGCCATTTTGTTGGTCAGCGTGCCGGCAACGATCATCACGTCAGATTGGCGCGGGCTTGCGCGGGGCGCAAAGCCGAAGCGTTCGAGATCGTAGCGCGGCATCGAGGCTTGCATCATTTCCACGGCGCAGCAGGCAAGCCCGAAGGTCATCCACATCAGCGAGCCCGTGCGCGCCCAGTTGATCAAATCGTCGGTGGTGGTGACGAGAAAGCCTTTGTCGGCAAGCTCGTTGTTGACGTCGGCCAGAAACGGATCGCGCGCCAGCACCGCATTGCGGTCGGCGCTGCGCTTGGCCAGCACTCCGCTACCGCTTTCTTTAGCGCGATCGTAGGTGAACGCGGGCGTAAACTCTGGCGGCAGGATCAATCCCATTCGAGCGCGCCCTTTTTCCACTCGTAGATGAAGCCGATGGTCAATACGGCGAGAAACACCATCATGGACCAGAACCCGAAGGCGCCGATTTTCTTGAACGCGATCGCCCACGGAAACAGGAAGGCAATTTCGAGATCGAAAATAATGAACAGGATCGAGACCAGATAGAAGCGCACATCGAATTTCATGCGCGCGTCGTCGAAGGCGTTGAAGCCGCATTCGTAGGCTGAGAGCTTTTCCGGATCGGGGTTTTTGTAGGCGACGATGAAAGGCGCGATCAGCAGCGCAAGGCCGAGGCCAAGGGCGACCGCAATGAACACGGCGAGCGGAAGATAATCCTGTAACAGCTCGCTCATCGGTATCCTCGATTGCGCGAGCAGGCTCCTCTCACGCGGCGGAAGTCCCGTCCATCACCGGCGGCCAAGCCGGACGGCGCCAGCACGAATTTGCCCC
>JANNUW010000444.1:0-1158 GCA_031414095.1 Hyphomicrobium sp.
CCCGTCGATCGCCACGCTGGCTTTCGCCAGCAAGCCCATCTGCCGACATAATTCGACGAACTGCGCGCAGACCTTCTTGATGGCTGGACCATTGTCCTTGCGGAAATCGGCAATGGTCTTGTGATCGGGAGCGAGCCGCCCCAACAGCCAGATCACTTCAAGATTGCGGCCAGCCTCGCATTCCAGCCGCCGGCTCGAATGCACACGATTGAGGTAGCCGTAGATGTAGAGCTTCAGCAGCACCGAGGGGTGATAGGCGGGCCGGCCGGTCGCTGCCGGATCGACGCCGTCGAAGCCCATTTTGCGAAGGTCGAGCGCCTCGACGAACACATCGACGGCGCGAACAGGATTGCTCTCGTCGACCCAGTCATCGAGGCATTCCGGCAACAACGCCACCTGCCCCCGAGCCGCCCCCGCAACGAAGCCTGTCATCGATTCCCCCACCGATTCAGTAAGAGATTCATAGCACGAATGGGGTTTTTACACAGTCTGGGTCAGCTGCAGTCCTCGTTAGAAACACACCAGCGCCCGAACCTCCCGGCCCGGGCGCTATGCATCACCTCACCTCGCGACACCAACCACCCTCACCCGCGCGTCTGATACAGCCACCGGCGCCACCACGACTTCTGCCCGTCGTGCGTCTCGGTCTGGATATGCCGCTCGGCGGCGTTCTGCGCGTCGCGGATGTCGCGGAATTCCTTGCGCGAGACATAGCCATCGGCCTTGGCCTTGCGCTCCATCTCGGCGATGCGGGCACGTTCGGCCTGCAGCTCGCGATACTCGCGCCGGGTCAGTTCACCCGAGTAGCGGCCGGTCTCGACTTCACGCGCCTGCTGGCGGTCGATCTCATTCAATCGCGCCCGGCGGTCGGCTTCATCGGCGCTCGCGGTGCCAGCCGTGGCCAGCGTTGCAGCCAGAAGCATCGGGGCGAGAAACAGTTTCGAGGCGGACATGGTCATCTCCTGGTGAATTCAGCGGTCTGGGGGTACCGCATCAACTTGAACACACCCTACCGTCGCCGCCTTGAACCCAGTCTGAACTGCTCCGATAACTGTCGTTCATCAGGACAAATCGACTGTGCCGAGGGTCAAACCAATCGGCCGCAATGCCGCCACGATAGGCGCACACCCGCTCAACCTCGACCGGAATCGGCCTGAG
>JANNUW010000445.1:0-9728 GCA_031414095.1 Hyphomicrobium sp.
GGCCGATACGCAAAGCTTTGGGCCGGACTTCTTTTTGAGACCCATTGCCCCGCCAAGCCTCATGGCACAGCGGGCCGGTACCATTACACCAGGAATGACTTAAGACCGATGCGGCCCAACGAGCTGTTACCTCTATTTGCCGCGGCCGAAAGTCTGAAGGGCATCGGCCCTAGGCTGGCCGTGCTCTTGAAAAAAGCTCTGCGCATGCCGCCGGGCATCTCGCAGCCGCGTGTGCTCGATCTTGCGTGGCACATGCCCACGGGCGTCATCGACCGGCGCGCTGAACCCAATGTACGCGACGCCGTGGCCGGCACCATCGCGACACTCAAGGTTCGTGTCGTTAAGCACAAGGCGCCGCCGCGCGGCAACAACAAGGCGCCCTATAAAGTCAGCACCGAAGACGACACCGGCCGCCTCGACATTATTTTCTTCCGCGCCGAGCGCTCGTTCGTCGAAAAGCAGTTGCCGGAAGGCGAGACCCGCTATGTCTCGGGCCGCGTCGAACGCTACGGCGAGACGCTGCAAATGGCCCATCCCGACTACATCGTCTCGGAAGAGCACCGAAGCGATCTTCCGTTGCTCGAACCTGTTTATCCTTTGACCGCCGGACTGTCGGGCAAGGTGCTCATGAAGGCCTCGCGCCAGATGCTGGAGCGTGTGCCCGCGATGCCCGAATGGCAGGATGCAGCGTGGCTTCGCCAGCAGGGATGGCCGGCCTTCAATGCAGCTCTGGCCTGTATTCACACGCCGCAAGATGCTGGCGATGTCTCGCCGCAAAGCCCGCCCTGGCAACGGCTGGCTTACGATGAAGTGCTTGCCAACCAGTTGGCGCTTGGCCTCGTGCGCGACAACTACAAGGCCCAGCGCGGACGGCCCGTTTCCGGCGACGGCCGCATCCGTGCCCGCATTGCCGATGCGCTGCCGTTTTCGCTGACCGGATCGCAGCGCAATGCCATTGGCGAGATCGCAGCCGACATGGCCGCACCGTTGCGCATGTTGCGCCTGCTGCAGGGCGATGTCGGCTCGGGCAAAACCGTCGTCGCGCTCATGGCTATGGCGATTGCCGTCGAGGCCGGCGCGCAGGCGGCCCTGATGGCCCCGACGGAAGTTCTAGCCCGTCAGCACATGGAGACGATCGCGGCACTCGCCACTAAAGCCGGGCTGCGTTTGGGACTGCTCACAGGCCGTGAAAAAGGCAGGCCCCGCGCCGCGCTTCTCGAACACTTAGCTAACGGCGAAATCGACATTCTGATCGGCACCCACGCCCTGTTCCAAGACGAAGTCGTGTTCAAAGATCTGGCCTTTGCCGTCATCGACGAGCAGCACCGCTTCGGCGTGCATCAGCGCTTAGCGCTGCAAACCAAGGGCGGGGGCGGCGGCGCGAACATGCTGGTGATGACCGCAACGCCCATTCCACGCACGCTTCTGATGACGCACTACGGCGACCTCGATGTCTCGCGCCTGACCGAAAAACCCGCTGGCCGCAAGCCCATCATCACCACGACGACGCCGCTCGAACGGCTTGACGACGTCATCGATGGTCTGCGGCGCGCGATCGCTCAGGGCGCGCAGATCTATTGGGTCTGCCCGCTGATCGAAAGTTCCGACGTCTCGGAGTTGGCGGCGGCCGAAGAACGCCACGCGCATCTGACGCAACTGCTCGGTCCGTGCATCGGCCTTCTCCACGGCGGTCTTAACGGACCTGCAAAAGACGCGGTCATGCAGGCGTTTTCTGAAAACAAACTGCAGGTTCTCGTGGCGACAACCGTCATCGAAGTCGGTGTCAACGTGCCGAACGCGACCATCATGGTCATTGAACATGCCGAGCGCTTTGGTTTGGCGCAGCTGCATCAGTTACGTGGCCGCGTCGGGCGTTCAGACCGGCAGAGCTTCTGCATACTCTTGTACAGGACGCCCATCGGCGAAACAGCCCAGGCGCGACTCGAGATGATGCGCGAAACCGAAGACGGGTTTCTCATTGCCGAAAAAGATCTCGAGCTACGCGGCGGCGGCGAAGTGCTGGGCGCGCGCCAAAGCGGCATGCCCGAATTCCGCGTCGCTGAAGTGCCGGGCTTTGCCAAACTTCTGGCCGCCGCACGCGACGACGCGCAAATGATTCTCGCCAAAGACCCCGAGCTCGCCGGGCCGCGTGGAAAAGCACTTCGCACGCTGCTCTATCTGTTCGAGTGCGATGAGGCCGTGCGCCTGTTCAGAGCGGCTTGAAGTGTTTGGCGATCGACGCCGGCGGGGTGCCAGCCGTCGCGTTCATGGTTTTGAGCTTGGCAGCTTCGGGCGTGACCATACCCGCCGAAATGACGACTTTGGCGGCGTCTTCGACGCTCATTTCGAGATAGGTAACGTCGCGGCGCGGCACGAAGCAGATGAAGCCCGTCGGCGGCACGATGCCGGTCGGCATGAACACCGTCAAAAGATCGGTTTCCCCGCCAGGCTGAACTTTGCCGACCTCGCCGGTCGCCTCGCCGGTCACGAATACGATCGACCACAGGCCTTTCGAGGGAAATTCGATGAGGCCGACTTTTTGGAACGATTTCTGCGGGCCACTGGCCGAGACAACGGATTCAAAAATCTGTTTGAGCGCACGATAGATATTGCGCACGATGGGCATGCGGTCGAGCAACATCTCGCCGTAGGAAATCAACGAGCGCCCAAACAGATTTGCGGCGAGCGCGCCGATAATGGTGAGGCCTATGACACCGAACAGGATGCCTATGCCCGGAATAGCAAACGGCAAATAAGTCTCCGGCAGATAGATCGCGGGCACCAGCGGCTTGATGTGCTGATCGGCAAGTTGAATGACCCAGTTGATCAGGTAGATGGTCGCCGCGATGGGACCCACAATGATGACGCCAGCCAGGAAGTAATTGCGCAGCCGCGATCCCAACCGCGTGGGTGCCGCGTCGCGTTCTGAAGCGAGGCGCTGCAAGCCTTCGCTCAGTTCGGCCGCCGCCCGCCGGTCGGTCGCTGATTTAGCAGCTTGGGAAAGCTCGCTGCTCACTTTTGGTGGCTTTGTCATATCACGCCAAGGCTTTTCACTACGACAAGCCTAACATACCCGGCCCATCATGTCTGGCCGCGGTGCGCGCGCCGCAAGTGGGGCGCCCGCGTGGCCTGCCGTTGATCTTAGCGGGAAACCACTAAGCAGTCGTAACCCTCGGGTTTGAGAACCCCGCACAGCTTGTCGGGATCGGCAGCGTTGGCGAACGGCCCCACGCGAACCCGGAAGAATGTTCCCATATTGCCGATGACGGCCTCGTCGATGTCAGTCCCCGCGTTCGCGCTTTTCACGGCCGGAGTACCCTTGAGCCGCGTAACCACGCGATCGGCTTCCTCGCGCGAACGCACGGCCGCAACCTGCAACAGCAGCTGGCCCGCAGCGGGGGCAACTATTGCGGGTTCGAGCGCCGCCGTCCGTGTGGCCCCAGCCTTTGTTTGCCCCGTAGTAACGACGACATCGCCCCAGGAACTTGCGGCCGCGTTGGTATCGGCGGCACTGGCATACACAGGGCCCGTCGAAGAGGTCTGGACTGGCGATGACGCCGTTTGCGTCGCCTGACTTCCAGCCTCGTTCGAGCCGCCACCGAACATTTTGCCGATGCTGCTTCCCATATTGTTAAAGAATCCGGCGACGGCCTGACCGGTGCCGGCCATCGGAGCGGCCGTTGTGACACTCGCAGCCTCGTCAGCCGGCGCCGCACTGAAGGCTGCCACATTGGCGGCGGCTGGCTGAGGTGCGGTCGCGGGCGCCCATGACGATGCAGCAGGCGAAGGGGCGGAGTCTGGGATCGGAGACGGCTGTGCAATTGCCGGCGCGACAGCGAGGGATTGAACCGCGGCGGGTCGAACCGGCTCGGGCACCGTGCCTAGCGTTGTAACAGGCTCGTTGAGCGAAGCGGATCCGGCCGCCGGCTTTACGCCAGTCGATGGCTGGCCCCACGGCAGAGCACCCTCGCCGGCCGGTGCGGGCGCTGCAGCCACCGGGACTGGTGGCGTGCCAGCGGAAGCGGGCGAGGCACCAGGAGCAGGAACAGCTGCGGGAACGGTTGCTGCAGTCTGCTGCGCTGGAATAGCTGGCGCGGTATCGCCAAGACCGGCTTCACGATAGGCCGCCTGGCGCGCGTCCGACGCCAGAGCGCGATCCGCATCACTCAATCCGCCCTTCAGCCACAAGGCCGACGTTAAATCGGAAATCGCCAACGCCGGCTTGCTCTGCTTGCGATAAGCCGCGCCGCGATAGTAAAGCGCCTTAGCCATTTGATTGGGTGGCAACCCGCCGGCTACGAGCGCTGTCGAAAGCTGGTCGACCGCTTCGGCCGTCTTGCCCGACTCGAACGCGCGTGTCCCGGCGCTGTAGGCTTTGAGGGCCACGTCTGAATTTTTCTTCTCGGCCTTGTTATCGGTTTTGGCAGCTGGCGCAGCCTTGCTGTTGGCCGCGGGCGTGGCCGGCGTCATATTCTGCGCGGCCGCCGGTTGCGCCAGAGCGAGCAGCAGACCGGCGGAAAAAGAAGCCGCGAGGGAAGTGTTGCGCTGTTTGCAGGCCATGGTCCTGGCTTTCTGAATGTCAAAATTGTCCAAGGCATCGTGAACTCACACGGGCATGGCTCACACACGCAATTGCCGCACGCATCACTCTATATTTTTGCCTTCCAGGCCGTACAGGTCCTTCGAGGCTCCCCGCTCTCCCTAGAATGGGAGACTAGCCAGAAAATAAGGCATTAGGACAACCGTTGCAATCGCGCCAGTGCAGCCGCGCACTATTCCACTGTTACCGACTTGGCCAGATTGCGGGGCTGATCGACGTCAGTCCCCATCAGAACAGCCGTATGATACGCGATTAACTGTATCGGCACCGCGTAGATCAGCGGGCTGGTGAAGCTGTGGGCATCGGGAACACTGATATAGGCGGCGAGCTTGCAGCCTGCCTTTTCGGGCGGGGCGTTGGAAATCAGAATGATCTGACCGCCGCGGGCTGCCACCTCTTGCATGTTTGAAACGGTCTTTTCGAACAGCTCGTCGTCCGGCGCCACCACGATGACGGGGACCTTCTCGTCAATGAGGGCAATAGGCCCGTGCTTAAGCTCGCCCGCCGCGTAGCCTTCGGCGTGAATGTACGAAATCTCCTTAAGCTTGAGCGCCCCCTCGAGTGCTAAGGGGTACGAAACCCCACGGCCCAAATAGAGCACGTCGGTTGCCTTCGACAGCAGCTGAGCCAGATCGTGGTATTGCTCTTCGTTCTGCAACATCATGGAAATACGACGAGGGACTTCCGTCAAAGCCTTGACGAGTTCAGCTTCGCCCACAGCGCTCAACGTGCCACGCGCGCGTCCCAGTGCAATCGCGAGACACGCCAGTGTCGAAAGCTGGCAGGTGAACGCCTTGGTCGACGCGACACCGATTTCGGGTCCAGCGAGCGTCGGCAGAACCGCATGCGATTCGCGCGCAATAGTCGAGGTGCGCACGTTGACGACCGATGCGATGCGCTGCCCGCCTGCTTTGCAATAGCGCAACGTCGCCAGCGTGTCGGCAGTCTCGCCCGACTGCGAAACGAAGACGGCAAGCCCATTGACTTCGAGCGGCGGCTCGCGATAGCGCAGCTCGGACGCGATATCTATTTCGACCGGCACGCGCGCGTACCGCTCGATCCAATATTTGGCGACGAGCCCGGCATAGTAGGCCGTACCGCAAGCCGAAATCGTAACGCGCGAAACCTTGGCGAGATCCAGGCCAATATCGGGAAAATCGACTGTGCCCGCCGCCATGTCTATGTAGTTTGCGAGTGTATGGCTGATGACGTCGGGCTGTTCGTGAATTTCCTTGGCCATAAAATGCCGGTGATTGCCCTTGTCGACCAGCAGCGACGAGGCAGCGGACTTGATTTCCGGGCGTTCGACTTTGGCATTGTTGCGGTCATAGACGACCATGCCGGAGCGGCGCAGCACCGCCCAGTCGCCCTCTTCCAGATACGTGATGCGATCCGTGAACGGCCCGAGTGCGATGGCGTCCGACCCCAGATACATTTCGCCGTCACCATGGCCGACGGCGAGCGGCGAGCCCTGGCGCGCGGCAATCATCATGTCGTCGTGGCCGGCAAAAATAATCCCAAGCGCAAACGCACCTTGCAACCGCTTAAGTGAGGCCTTTACAGCCTCTTCCGGAGACCGGCCGTTGTTCAACTCGTCGGTGATGAGGTGCACGACCGCTTCGGTATCGGTATCGGTTTCAAAGACGTGGCCCTTGGCCGTAAGCTCGGCCTTTAGGTCACGGTAGTTCTCGATGATGCCGTTGTGCACGACCGACACTTTCGACGTCATGTGCGGGTGCGCGTTGCGCTCCGTCGGCCGGCCGTGCGTGGCCCAGCGCGTGTGCCCGATGCCGGCAAGACCGAGCAACGGTTCCTCGCGCAGTTTGCTTTCGAGGTTGCGCAATTTGCCTTCAGCGCGGCGGCGTTCGAGATGGCCGTTTTCGACAGTCGCGATGCCAGCCGAATCATAGCCGCGGTATTCAAGCCGCCGCAGCGCATCGACGAGGTCGGCCGCAACCGGCTTTGATCCCAGAATTCCAACTATTCCGCACATTCAGACGACCTTTTATCCGGCTACTTTTTTGGGGGACTCAGAATCTGCACTCGACATAACGAGTTGCACGCGGCGCTCTCAAATCACACTGTGTTTCACCGTGTCACCGGCACGGCCCGCGCGCTCCGTCAAACCTTGTTGGCTTTTTTTCGCGCCATCATGGTGCGGAATTTATCAGCCCATCCGGGGCGCTCGTCTTGCTTCGATCGCTCAAGTGCCAAGCTTCCCGCAGATACGTCTTTGGTGATCACAGAACCCGATCCGATGTAAGCGTTGTCGCCAATTTTGAGCGGCGCCACCAGCGACGAGTTCGAGCCGACAAACGCGCCCGCCCCAATCTCGGTCTTGTGTTTGAAGAAGCCGTCATAATTGCAAAAAATCGTGCCCGCGCCGATGTTGGCCCCGTCTCCGACCGAGCCATCGCCAAGATAGGCGAGATGGTTGGCTTTGGCGCCGGCACCGAGCGTGACGTTCTTGACTTCGACGAAGTTGCCGATGTGCGTGCCGGCACCCAAAACCGCTCCGGGCCGCAATCGTGCAAACGGCCCGACGCGCGCGCCGTCGCCGATATGCGCGCCCTCGAAGTGACAGTTGGCCTTGATGTCCACGTCGTTGCCGACCGTGACGCCGGGACCAAAATAGACGTTGGGCTCGATGACGACATCGCGGCCAAAGGTGGTGTCAAAACTGAGCCAGACGGTTTCGGGCGCAATGAGGGTGACGCCCTCGGCCATAACAGCGCTGCGTGCGCGGCGTTGCCATAAGTTTTCAGCGATGCTCAATTGCTCGCGGGCGTTGACGCCTAGAACTTCATCTTCATCGCATTCAACGACGCTCGCCATTGCGCCGCGCGCACGCGCGATCTCGATGGCGTCTGTGAGGTAGAATTCGCCCTTGGCATTTGCGTTGGAAATGGCCGTCAGCGTTTCCAACAATTCGGGCAAGCGAAATGCCATGACGCCCGAATTGCACAACTTTACAAGGCGCTCAGCCGGGGTCGCATCCTTTTCTTCGCGGATGGCAACCAGTGCGCCGTCTGCGCCCGTCAGCAGGCGGCCATATCCCGTCGGGTCGCGCGCCACAAAGCCCAGCACAGCAACGCCGGCATTGCGATCGAGGGCGGCCAATAACCGCGCTACGGTCGCCGGCTGGATGAGGGGCGTATCGGCGTAGAGCACGATCACATCGCCGGAGTGGTTCGCGATTGCCGCGCGCGCGGCGAGGACGGCATCGGCTGTCCCCTGCTGTTGCTGTTGAATATAAACGCTGGCGCCAGGCGCGAGTTTTTCGACCTCGGCGCGCACTTCTTCCATGCCCGGACCGATGACGACGGCAGGCGCCTTGCTCCCGGCCGATGCCGCTAAGGCGAGAACATGGCCGAGCATGGAACGGCCGGCAACCTTGTGCATGACTTTAGGCGTGCGCGACTTCATGCGCGTGCCCTTGCCGGCAGCAAGGACGATGGTCTGCAGTGGCCGTTTGTTCATGCGGGGAGCTCTGGGAGTGGGACTTGGGCCTTACAAGGCGTAGGACCTGGAAGCGGAAACAGGGTTAACGCGCATCGCACGCTACTGGCCGCGCGCCCAACGAGCAAGTTTCGTACCGCCGCATCTGATGGGATGCAATCATAGATAGCGGCGCTGCCAGCCCTACCCAATAAGTATCAGCAATCTTGCGACAAATCCGGCCTCGGGTGGTGGATTGTGGGGACAATCCCTTGCCCCCCTCGTGCGCAGTGTTGCCCAGCCCGCGCGACTCGCTGCACCACCTTTACCTTAAGACAAATTTTTAGGCACAGGGCGACCTTATGGAAATTTCTCACATCGATGCACCGGCTATGTCGGCGGACGGATCGCCCGCCGCGCCGAAATCGGGAAGGTTTTTTACGAGGTCGGTCACCGCGTGGGCTTTGCTTGCGCTATTTGCCTGCCTCTACCTCGCGACACTCGCCACTAAGTCCGAGACGATTGCAGCCTATCTGCCGTCGGCTCCCGATGCTGAGTCCGAAACGACAGCGGCCGTCGAGGCTCAGGAAATCCGCGACAACATCGAGCGCCTGCAAGTCGACGTCGAACGCATCAAGACCGACCTTGCCGGAAAGACCGAGCAGGACAAAGCCGTCGCGACACGGTTGGCAGTGCTGGAAGAAACCAAACGTGGGCTTCCCCCTGTCGCCTCTCTCGCTCCTGTCCCCGGCAAGCCCGCCGATGGCAGCGCCGGTGTGCTCCCGCTATCGGCAGTAGGGCCCGCATCAACGACGCCCGCTGCTGCGGCCGCCGCGATCAAGGCCGCCGCCAAGAAAGCGCCAGCCGCGGTTGCAAAAGCAGTTCCTGCCGTAGCACCCGTTGCCGCGCCGCTCGCCGCCGCACATGTCGCTTTGACTGCTCCTGCGCCGGTGGTTCCGGCAGCTCCATTGGCCGCCAATGCCGCGGCGGCCATCGCGCCACCGCTTGCCAAGGCCGATACAGCTGCGACGGCCTCCGTGGCAGGCGTGAAATTAATCAACACGCCGTTGTCGGCAAGCTCGGCGGCATCACGCGCCGCGCCTGCCGCAGCGCCGGTTGCAGCAACGGTTCCAACAGCACCCGTCGCTGCACCTGCTGCAGCCGCTCCCGCCAACGCCGCGGAAGCGCTGGCACCCAAATTCGAAACCGGCAGCGTACAAAACTTGGGCGCACCAGCGACGGCCGGCGCCAAACCGATCGGCATTTATATCGGATCGGGCCCCTCGATTGACAGCCTGCGTCTGAGCTGGAGCCTGCTGTCGGATCGAAACGCCGAAACCCTGCGGCCTCTGCAGCCCCGTTACACGACGGGCATCGATGCCAACGGCCTCAACTATGGCCTTGTTGCCGGCCCGCTGAACTCCGCCGCTGAAGCCCAGAAGGTCTGCAAGGACCTGGCCGCAAAAGCCGTCACGTGCCGCGTTGGCGACTTTGCAGGCGAAGCGCTGTAACGTTTCCCAAGACGCTTCCGTACTGACGCTGAGCACAAAAAAAGGGCCCCCCAATTGGGGGCCCTTTTTTCGTATCTTTGATCAGAGCGTCGAGCGCGCATTTTATCGCGCGTAGAACGCTCGTTTTATCGCGCGTAGAACGCTCGTTTTATCGCGCGTAGAACGCTCGTTTTATCGCG
>JANNUW010000446.1:0-2678 GCA_031414095.1 Hyphomicrobium sp.
CGCGCAATAGGCCCGCAAAGAACGTTGGGTCGGCCCCTTCAAGGCCGTTGGCATCGGCGCCTTCGGAGTCGGGTGTTTCGGTCAAGCGCTGATCGACGAATTCATCGATCACGTCGGTGAGATCGGTTCCCGCCATATCCATTTGATAAAGTGCCTGCACGGCGGCGAGCCGCGACACGCTGCGCGGTTTGGGACCATTTTCTGGTGCGCCTTTGGCGCGCTTTGCGGCGGTCATTGTCGCGAAGCCCCAGCGTCTTGTGAAAACTGATTTTTCAGCCAAATGAGGCGCAAACAGGCGCGCGCCGCGTCGCCGCCCTTGCCTGCCGCTCCGCCCGACGCGCGCGCCATGGCTTGAGCCTGCGTGTCGACGGTGAGGATGCCGTTGCCGAGCGCGATCGCGTGGTGAATGACAGTCTCCATGAGCCAATGATTGGTGTTGTTGCAGACAATATCATAATGCGCGGTCTCGCCGCGAATAACACACCCTAGCACAATGACACCGGCATAGGGCCGTTCGCCCGCGCCGCCGAATAAGCCGCATGCCACCGCGGACGCGAGCGCCTGGGGAAGTTCGAGAGCGCCAGGCACCTGCACCAGATCGCAGGTGCAGCGGTTGCACTCAAGCACCAGTTGCGCGCCCGCGCTCAGTTCGTCCGTGATCGCGGCGTAATAGGGTGCCGACAGAATAAGCAGCCGCTTGCCTTGCGCGAGTTCCAGCTCCTCGGCCGCCACGCCTTTTCTTTCGACCATGACCGCCTACCCGATCCTGCGCGTATCGACGATGCGCAAGCCGAAGGCCTCGAGGCCGACATAGACGTGCTCGGCGGAGTTCGACAACAGGATCATGTCGGTGATGCCCAGATCGCGCAGAATTTGTGATCCGACGCCGATTTCCACCTGACGGCGTTCGCGGCTGCTTTTGTCGTTGCGCGGCACCTCGGCGCGGCGCTGCACCCAGTCCGAAACGCTCCTGGGCGCCAGATCGCGAATAAGAACAACGACGCCGCGGCCTTCATCCTCGATGGCGCGCATCGACTTCGCGACCAGCGAGCCCGGTTCTTTGTCGCCATCGATGCCGAGCAGATCACCCAGCAGATTAACGGCGTGAACGCGCACCAGCACGGGACCAGGCTTTGACAGATCGCCCTTCACCAGCGCCAGATGCTCAACGGGCTCGACGGTCGTCGTATAAACATTGAGTGTAAAACCACCGCCGAAT
Organism: Hyphomicrobium sp.; assembly: GCA_031414095.1. Taxonomy (GTDB): domain Bacteria; phylum Pseudomonadota; class Alphaproteobacteria; order Rhizobiales; family Hyphomicrobiaceae; genus JANNFX01. The sequence goes on from JANNUW010000446.1 coordinate 1,220, forward strand.
GCGCTTGTCACGGGCGTACTGGCCAAGCGGCGTACGAGCTGATCGTTTTGCAGGCGATAGGCTATCAGATCTTCGATGGTGCCGATCTTGAGGCCATGCTTTTTGGCAAACGGCACCAGGTCGGGCATGCGCGCCATCGTGCCGTCGTCGTTCATGATTTCGCAGATGACCGCGGCCGGCAGCAATCCCGCCAGGCGCGCCAGATCGATCGATGCTTCCGTGTGACCGGCGCGGATCAGCACGCCGCCTTCGCGCGCAATCAAGGGAAAGACATGCCCCGGAGAAACGATCTCCTGAGCGCCCTTGGTCGGGTCTATGGCGGTCGCGATGGTGCGCGCGCGATCACGTGCGGAGATGCCAGTTGTGATGCCGTCGCGCGCCTCGATCGATGGCGTAAACGCGGTGCGATTGCGCGAGGCGTTGACCGGCACCATGAAGCCCAAGCGTAAATCGGCGGCACGCTGTTGTGTCAGCGCTAGACAGATGAGGCCGCGGCCGTGCATGGCCATGAAGTTGATGGCTTCGGGCGTCGCCATTTGCGCTGGAATGATAAGATCGCCTTCGTTCTCGCGGTCCTGCGCGTCGACGAGCACGACCATGCGGCCGTTGCGCATGTCTTCCAAGATCTCGTCGATCGTGGATAGAAATGCGTGCGGCGGCGGCAGGACGGCTGGACCATAACTCGCGCTCAAGTCTTAAACTCCATGAGACGGGCCGCGTGACGGGCGAACAAATCGACCTCTAAGTTGACGTCATCGTCGGGCTTTGTGCGCCCCCAAGTAGTCACGGTCAAGGTGTGGGGAATGAGATTAACCGTGAAGCGGCACGCCGCGACATCGTTGACCGTAAGTGACGTTCCGTTGAGCGTGACAGAGCCCTTGGACGCTATGAATTTAGCTAGCTCGGGCGCCGTGACGAGTTCAAACCGGCGGCTGTTGCCATCGTCGGCCATGCGCACGACGCGGGCGAGCCCATCGACATGCCCCGCTACCATATGACCGCCCAATTCATCGCCAGCCTTGAGGGCGCGTTCGAGATTGACGGCGCGGCCGGGCTGCCATGCACCAAGTGTGGTCTTTGATAGCGTTTCGTTCGAGACATCGACCGAAAACGTGCAGCCATCTGCGCGCGGCGTCAGCTGAGTGACTGTCAGGCAGCAGCCATCGCAGGCAATCGATGCGCCAATGGCAATGGAATGCGCGTCGTAGTGTGCACGCAGCGTGAATTGACCGCCCTCGCGCGCGGCGACTTCGCCAATATCGGTGATGATGCCTGTAAACATTCGCGGCCTTTTCGGAAACGGCGGGGGCAAAACACCCTAGGTCATAGACTCATTAAACCGCATCCAGATTCGGATTGCAGCCAATTTTACTGAGGCGAGAAAGTTGGCATCGTGCTTGTCGAAGCGGGTGGCAACAGCGCGATAATGCTTGATACGATTGAAGAACCGCTCGACGCG
>JANNUW010000447.1:0-7364 GCA_031414095.1 Hyphomicrobium sp.
CGGCCTTCCTAAACCCGATTTGAAAGCTGCAGCCGAAAACAGCGGCATGCTGGCGCAAATGATTGCCGTCACCAAGCTGGCCGGCCTCGATAAGCCCTATGGCGATATGGGTCCCATGACGCTGTTCGCGCCGTCGGACGCAGCCTTCGAAGCGCTACCGGAGGCGTTGCGCACCAAATTGCTGTCTCCAGACAATCGTGGCCAACTCGCGATCCTGCTGATGCATCATGCGGTGCCGGGGGAATTTTCGACAAGCCGTCTCCTGCAGGCGAGCGCCAAGCACTATGCTGTCGATGCTGTCGACGGCACCTTGGTTGAGATCACGACCCGTCGAGGCATCGATGTGGCGGGAGCCCGCATCGTCAAGGCGGACATCATGGCGACCAATGGCATCATTCACATCATCGACAAGGTGCTCATTCCAAAATCGGTGCTCGCCGATCTGGAAAGCCAGCCTGCCATCACCACCATTGCTGCGGGCGTCGCCGACAGCGAGTAGCGGGTTAGGCCTTGATGGCTTTTTCCGCGCTTTGCCAGACGACGAAGCCGGCTGGGTCGGTCGAGCTCATGGCTTCGACAACAGCCATATTGTCAAATCCTTGAAGTCGCGCCTGCATGGCGAGCAGCAGCTCGTGTTCGCCATCGGCGCCGAGCGGAACGACGAGATTGGATTGACGATCGTGTTGTTGCAGGAGCCAGAACAGGTCGGGTGCGGCGGGTCTATCGACCGTGGTGATGATGCCGACGTAGCCCAATTGACCCCACGCAACAGACGTCGTTGCCCCGCTCGGGTCGGTCAGATGCACCTGGGCGTCATCGAAGGCGACACGCCAAACGGGGCCGTCGTGACGCGCTCGAGGCGGCGGAGTAGAGGGATCGCGACGTCTTAGAAGCCAGCCAAGCATCCAACGGTTCCACCCGCGGCTCGCGGCTCAAAAAGCGCGGCCCCGGTCAAACGAACGATACCTTCCCGCCGGCTATTGTAACACCTACTCCGCCGCCTGCCGACTGATAATCGGCCCCGCCGCTAGAACTTCGGGTCCAACGTGGATGGCAAATTTTTCGAAGTTGCGCGTGAACATTTCGACCAGGCTCGAAGCCATCTTGTCGTAGGCCGCCGGGTCGGGCCAGGTTTCGCGCGGGTTGAGGATTTTGCCCTCAATGCCCGCCAGCGCCAGCGGCACCTCGAAGCCGAAGATCGGATCGACGCGCATGGCTTGCGTTTTCAGTTCGCCGGACAGCGCCGCGCTCAAAAGCGCGCGCGTGACTTTGATCGGCATGCGTGTGCCGGTGCCGAACTTGCCGCCCGTCCAGCCCGTATTGACCAGCCAGCAGTCGACTTTGTGCTCTGCGATAAGTTTGCGCAGCAGATTGCCGTAGACCGACGGATGGCGTGGCATAAACGGCGCGCCAAAGCAGGTCGAGAACGTCGCCTGGGGCTCCGCGCCCATGCCCTTTTCCGTGCCTGCCACCTTGGCCGTGTAGCCCGATAGGAAATGATACATCGCCTGCGCCGGTGTCAGTTTGGCGATCGGCGGCAGCACGCCGAAGGCATCGGCGGTCAGCATCACGATATTCCGAGGATGGTCAGCGACGCCGGTCGCGCTCGCATTCGAAATATACTCGAGCGGATAGGCCGAGCGCGTGTTCTCGGTCAGGCGGCCGTCATCGAAGTTGGTCTCGCCGGTTACCGGGTCGACGGCCACGTTCTCGAGTACGGTCGCAAAGCGGCTCGACGCGGCGAAGATTTCGGGCTCGGCTTCCTTCGACAAACGAATAGTTTTGGCGTAGCAGCCGCCTTCGAAATTATAGATGCCAGTGGGTGACCAGCCGTGCTCGTCGTCGCCTAAAAGCGTGCGCGAGGGTTCGGCCGAAAGTGTCGTTTTGCCAGTTCCCGACAGGCCGAAGAATACGGCGCTGTTGCCGTCCTTGCCGACGTTGGCCGAGCAATGCATGGGCATGACGCCGCGCGCAGGCAGGCGGTAGTTCAAATAGCTGAAGACGCTTTTCTTGATTTCGCCCGCATACGATGTACCGCCGATGAGGACGATCTTGCGCGTGAAATTGCAGGCGATGACGGTTTCGGTGCGGGTGCCGTGATACTCGGGCGCGGCGCGGAAACTCGGCAGGTCGACAACGGTAAAGCCGGGATAAAACGAGTCGAGCGCCTCGGCGCTCGGACGGCGCAGCAGGTGCCGGATGAAGAGCGCATGCCAAGCATATTCGCAGAAGATGCGCGACGGCAGCTGGTGTTGTGCGTCAGCGCCGGCAAAGAGGTCCTGAACGAACAGTTCCTTGAGCTTTGCAAAGGCGAGAAAGTCGTGCAGCAGTCGGTCGAATTGCTCTTCCGTCATCGACTTGTTGGCATCCCACCAGATGGCGGGGTCCGTATCGGCATCGCGCACGATGAACTTATCGTTGACCGAGCGGCCGGTGTGCTGGCCGGTCTCGACACAAAAGGCGCCGGATGCGGCCAGACGGCCTTCGTTACGGCGGATGGCGAATTCCACAAGCTCGGGCGCCGTATTGTTAATGTGCAATTTGCGGCACGCGTTCAGCGGAAAGATCTCGTTTGTCATGGCTCTCTGCGGTGTTCTGGCGTCTATGAACGAAGGTATCGGCCGCGATGGCCAACGGGCCTGTGCGATCATTAAAGCATCGGTGTCTTTAACATGCCGTTGCTACCCTTCGCACTTGCGAACTACAAGTTGGCCGAAAGTACATTGGCAGCCCCAAAAATGGGCTTGCGAACTGTTAATTGGACGCTGCCGCGCGGGCTTGAGCTGCCATGGATACGAATTCGCGCCGAGCCGCGTCTGGCGAATTGACGGGTTGTGCAAAACGCAGGCGGGCGGCGTCACCGTCGCAGACGAGATCGAAACCTTCTGGATCGAGGCCGGTCATGCGCCAGGGGCCATCCCCGCGCGCGCCAAGGCGGGTCGCATAAAGTTTCAAGGCGTCGGCATGGTCGGCGTTCATGTGCGCGACGACATCGGCCTCGGAACCCGCAAGCGCATCCGCCGCCGACAAATCGATTAAAAGATCAGCCGGTTTGAGGTCGACGATGCGGCCAAATCCGCCGATGAAGTGCGCGCTTTCAATGTTGAACTCGTAAAACGCAAAGTCGGGGAAACCGGCGTACATCGCGCTCGCGGGATGGCGCTCTAAGAACCGGCAGCGATTGGCCGGGTCCTGCGTGACAGCCACGCGGCCCATCAGCGTGACGCGGCCGCCCGCGAGCGGATCGCCGGTCGCGCTGGTGCCGTCAAACAGTAGGCTCGCTTTGGAATTGGCAGCGAGGTTTTGCGTATGCAGGGCGAGCTTTGAAATCAGCATCAGCGGCGCGCCGCTCATCGTGGCCGCGACCGTTACGAGCGAAACGTAGGGATCACCGGCGCGATGGGGTCTCTGGCTTGCAAGGGTTCCGAGCGCGCATTTCAGCGCTTTTCTGACAAGTTCGCGCGCCTCTTCGGCAGGGCCGGGTCCTGGCCGCGCCGCGGGTTGTGCGGGCCTCGGTACTGTCGTCATAACCCTTGCTCCCGTCTGCGCGCTCGCCTATTCAGCCTGTTCACGCCGGGTTCAGGCGCTACTGATCAAAAGTGACCTGCCACAATTGGTCCACCTTAGAGACATAAACCGCCTGAGGTCAGCAAAATGCCATCACGGCCGGGGAAAACATGAAAGACAAGACCACCATCGCGCTAGTAGACGATGAGCGCAATATCTTATCGTCTCTGGGCATGGCGCTGGAAGCCGAGGGCTACAAAGTCCGCACCTACACCGATGGTGAGGCGGCTCTCGAGGGCTTGACGGAAACTCCTGCTGATCTCGGCATATTCGACATCAAGATGCCGCGCATGGACGGCATGGAGCTGTTGCGCCGGGTGCGCAAACAGTCCGACATGCCGGTTATTTTTCTGACCTCGAAAGACGAGGAAATCGACGAGTTGTTCGGCCTCAAGATGGGCGCCGACGATTACATTACCAAACCATTTTCGCAGCGATTGATCATCGAACGTGTGCGCTCCATTCTGCGCCGTTTTCAGCCCAAAGAGGGCAATCAGACGGCCGCTGAAGCCGCCCGTATTCTAGAGCGCGGCAAGCTTAAGCTCGATCCCGAACGCCACACCTGCCATTGGGACAACAAGGCCGTCATCCTCACCGTCACTGAGTTCCTTATTTTGCAGGCGCTCGCCATGCGACCTGGCGTGGTCAAGACCCGTGATGCGCTGATGGACGCGGCTTACGACGATCAGGTCTATGTCGACGATCGCACTATTGATAGCCATATCAAACGCTTGCGAAAGAAGTTTAAGCAGGCCGACGATGATTTTGATGTCATCGAAACGCTTTACGGCGTTGGCTACCGCTTCAAGGAAGCCTAAGACTGGCCTCAGTAGTGTCAAACACGACGCGAGGGGCTCCGCTCATTGGGTGCCCCTCAGGATCGGCTGTTTCACTCTTGGGAGACTAGATGGCGCTCGATACCGACCGAACGGCTGGCAACGGCGGGCTTCTCGAAAACCTCGGGTCAGGCGCCAAGCGTCTGGCGGACGCAGCGACGGGTCTTGATCCGTCAACGCATTTCCCAGGCCCCCTGGCGCGCCTGATTATCTGGTTCGGTCAAAGCCCGCCCTCGCGGTTCCTGTCGAAGAGTTTGCTGCGCCGGATTCTTGCCGCCAATCTGTTCGGCTTGGCTGTGATGATCGGCGGCATCCACTATTTGAGCCAATATCATTCGTGGCTCATTGATGCCAAACGCGAGTCGTTGCGCGTCCAGGGCGAAATGATCGCCGCCGCCATCGCCAGCGACGCTCGCGTTGAGAAAGGCACGCTGCAGTTCAACCCAGATAAGCTGGGGGCTGGCCCTGACTCGATGGTGCCTTATCGCGACGATGGCTTTGCCAAACTCGAACTTTCGATCAAGCCCGAGCGCGTCGCTCCGATTTTGCGCCGTCTCAGCCAGCCGACCAAAACGCGTGCCCGCATCTACGACCGTGACGGCACGCTGGTGGTCGATTCGGCCTCGCTGCTGACGCGCGGACAGCTGTCGCGCGACGAGCCGTTGGTCCCCAGCACCGAACATTTGAAGACGAAGAGTTTCTGGACCCGCCTGAAGGCCTGGCTGATCGATCACGACCTGCCCGTCTACCGCGAGATAGGCAGCGGCAACGGCTTCTCGTACCCCGAAGTCAAGATGGCGATGGCGGGATCATCGACACCGATGCTGCTGCTCAACGATGCGGGCGAGCAGATCGTCTCGATGGCAGTGCCCATCAAGAGGCTGGCTGTCGTGCAGGGCGTGTTGCTGCTGTCGACGCCGCCGGGTGAAATCGATGCGGTGCTCGACGAAGAACGCTATCTGATATGGACCATCGCCGCCATCGCGCTCGGCGCCACTATCCTGACCTCGCTCCTTCTGGCGCGAACGGTTGCCGGGCCCATGCGCCGTTTGTCGGAGGCAGCCGAACACGTCAGCCGCAGCATTTCGGCGCGCCAGGAATTGCCCCATTTCGAAGGCCGCAGCGATGAAGTCGGCCAGATGGCCAGCGCCTTTCGCCTGATGACCGCGTCACTCTACCGGCGCATCGCCGCGAGCGAGCGCTTTGCCGCCGACGTCGCCCATGAACTGAAGAACCCGCTAACCGCGGCCCGCTCGACCGCCGAATCGCTGAGCTACGCCAAGTCCGATGAACAGCGCGCGCAGCTCGTCAGCCAGATTCAGCTCGAATTGAAGCGCCTCAACCGCCTGATCACCGATGTCGCCAACGCCTCGCGTCTCGACGCCGAATTGGCGCGCAAACAAATGATGCCGGTTGACATGATTAACGTGGTCGACACGGTCGCGATGATTTTCCGCGATGACGCCACCACCGGCGGGCGCCACATGCGTACTGTCATTGAGCCCGCGCGCCTCGACGGAGCTTATATCGTCGAAGGCGACGAGGGCCGCTTGGGTCAGGTGCTCACCAACCTCGTCGACAATGCGCTGTCGTTTTCGCCGGTTGGCGGGACGGTCACGTTGCGCGGTCTGTCGCGGCCCGGATTTGTCGAACTCTATGTCGACGACGAGGGGTCCGGCATCCCCCAGGATCGCCTGGACCGGATCTTCGAGCGCTTCTACACCGACAGGCCCGGCACCGAAAATCTGCGCGGCAAGAACTCTGGACTCGGCCTGTCAATCTCGCGTGAGATCGTGGCAGCTCATAACGGGCGCATTTGGGCCGAAAACCTGATCACTCAAGGCTGCGTGAGCGGCGCGCGATTCGTCGTCCAGCTGCCGTGTTTTGCAGCGCCCACGCGCGGTACGGGGGCCGGCATTGGCCGCCGTGGTTGAAGTCGTGCACGCGACCTGCATTGCGCTCGATGGGCGCGGCGCATTGATCCGTGGACCGTCGGGCTCGGGAAAATCCGATCTCGCCTTGCGCTGCCTCGCGTCAACGCCGAATGCTTTGGTCTCGCAAGCGGCGGCTCTGGTGGCCGACGATCATGTGGCGGTCGAACGCGTCGGCGATCAGCTGATTGCCCGCGCCCCTCTCCCGCTGGCGGGCAAATTCGAGGTCCGTGGCCAGGGCATCATAACGCTCAGTACCGTCAGTAGCGCACACATCGTGCTGATCGTAGATCTCGTCTCGGGACCAGGGGCCATCGGCCGCCTGCCCGACCCGGTGCCCACTGAGTGGCTGTGCGGGCTATCGTTGCCGGTGCTGCGATTGCAGGCGTTTGAAGCCTCAGCGGCAGCAAAAGTGTTGGTCGCGTTGGCGACGGGTTACGGCCATACGCAAGACTGATTGCCCGCGCGCGAAAGCGCTTGCTTCTCCCTAAAACCCCTGTAAGGCTCCGCTGACACACCATGGGCGGCGCACGTCACGGTTCGAGGCGCGCGCTACGTCCATCAGCCGTTGCGGCCACCGATGATGACCCTGACTCTTTCCACCATTTGTCTGCCATCGAGCGGCTTAACACAATGATAGGCCTTGTTATTGTTACTCACGGCGGCTTGGCGGTTGAATTCCGTTCGGCCATGGAGCATGTCGTCGGCCCGCAGACTCAACTGGAAACCATTTCCATCGGTCCCGACGACGATATGTCGGCGCGCCGGAGTGAAATTCTGGACGCGGTCCGTCGTAATGATTCAGGTGCAGGCGTTATCGTCCTGACCGATATGTTCGGCGGCACCCCGTCCAATCTCGCGATCTCCGTGCTCGATGAGGGTAATGTCGAGGTCCTGGCCGGGATCAACCTTCCCATTCTCGTCAAGCTCGCGAGCTTGCGGCGCGACTCCAGTCTTCAGGATGCCGTCGCCAAGGCGCGCGATGCCGGCCGTAAGTATATCAAAGTCGCGAGCCAAGAGCTGACGGGCG
>JANNUW010000448.1:0-11410 GCA_031414095.1 Hyphomicrobium sp.
CATCTTGCGCGCCGACAAGTATGTCGAACTCGGCGCGCAAGATGCCGGATTTGGCCTCCTGCAGCGAGGCCAGCACCTCTTGAGTGTTGTTTCCTATGGAGGACACGACACCCATACCGGTGACGACGACTCGTCTCATCAAGAGGACCCTTTCAGATCAACATTGCGAGCGGCCGGCACATGGCCGCTCAGGTTCAGTTCCGGTCACGTTGCACTGGCGGGGGCCGTCTCGCCGGCCTCGAACAATCCCACGCGCATCTCGCTCGCGGTGTAGATCACTTTGCCATCAGCTATCAACTGGCCATCGGCAATGGCGAGCTTCAGGCGGCGCAAAATAACGCGCTTCATATCGACCACATATTCGAGTTTTTTAGTCGTCGGCAGAACCATGTCGGTGAACTTCACTTCCTGCACGCCCAGCGCCCGGCCGCGTCCGGGTGCCCCAAGCCAGCCCAGATAAAAGCCGGTCAACTGCCACAGCGCATCGAGCCCCAGACAGCCCGGCATTACCGGATCGCCCTTGAAGTGGCAGTCGAAAAACCAATCGAGCCGTTTGTTGCCGGCGACATCGAGTTCCGCCACGATCTGTCCTTTGTCGTGGACGCCGCCGGTTTCCGACACATGCGTAATCCGGTCGAACATCAGCATTGGCGGCAACGGCAGCTGGGCATTGCCCGGCCCGAACAATTCGCCGCGCCCGCACGCCAGCAAAGCGTCAAAGTCGAAATTGGAACGGCGTTCGGCCATAGTATTTTAGGCTCCCCCGAAGTCCTACCGGCTGCTCATCGAGCAGTTCCAGTCGGTGGTGTTGTAACGTCTCGCGACGGTGTTAGCCGAATTTCAAGACATAATCACGGACTAGGTCAAGGGAAGCGTATTTTGACGGTTGAGTAGCAGGCTGCGGCGAAGAGCAGCGTTCTTTGCCTAAAAGGCAGCTGATTGAGGCTGTTGCAGGGGGCGAACAGGCGTTCTATAGTTAGGTTTGCGCAGCATTCGTGCTTGACGGGCCGGCCGCCAAGCCGGCGGCACAAGATTGTTTTTATAATCGGCGCTCGGCGGGGCGCTCCGAAAGTGGCAGTGAATGACGGGTAGTATCGGCAAGGATTTCGCGTTCAAGCAAGGTTGCGGATTGGCGGCGGGCTGTAAAACCGCCGGTATTGGAGTGCGCTTGCGCGAGGCCGGTTTGCGTCCGACGCGCCAGCGGCTGGCGCTTGGCGCGCTGCTGTTCGGCGCTGGCGACCGGCACGTGTCGGCAGAGATGTTGCACGCCGACGCCCTGAAGCTCGGCGAGCAGGTTTCCCTCGCCACGGTCTACAATACGTTGCACCAGTTCACACAAGCTGGAATGTTGCGCGAATTGGCGATCGAGGGCGGCAAGGCCTACTTCGACACCAACACCTCGAACCACAATCACTATTTCGTCGAGCACGAAAACCGGCTTATCGATATTCCGGGCGACGCCATCCGCGTCGACGGGCTACCCGAACCGCCCGAAGGCATGAAAATCAGCCACATCGACGTCGTTGTCCGTCTCGTCGCCAAGTAAGAATTTTTTTTCCGGAAAACTGCGGGACCGATAGGTCCGCAGTCATCCGTGATCTTGGCCACGCACGACGCGCTCCGCATTCACTTGATGACCTCACCGTCGTAGACGCCCCACAGCTTTTTCTGTTCGATGTAGCCGCGGTAGCTGTCGACCGTGACGTGGCACCAGACACTGTCGCATTCATGCACGTTCGCTATGACGCCGGCTTCGACAACGGCGATGGTGCGCGACGATGCGCTGTCGCTGTTCATGATCGGAACTTGCGGCGGCGGCGATCCGCTTTTGACGTCCCACGGCAAGACGAGTGCCGTGCGCCGCCCGGACAAAAACGATTGCAGTACCCAGCCGGCCGTGCCTTCGGCATCGCGTATCTGGCGCCAGGTTTCAAATTCCTTGGTCACTTCGAGCGGCAGGCCGGCGCGGCGGAAGACCCAGGTTGCGGGATAGTCCGTGCCAGGCCCCGACCGCAAATTTACCCGGTCGGATTTGAGGCTGACATAGCGCGGCAATACCAAGCCACTGGGCCCTTTTGCAGGCGTGCCCGCATTTTCACCGGCTTCCGCTTGGGGTAACGCTTGCGCGGGCGCGGCTGTACCCTGCGGATCGGGGGTTTGCGCGGGAGCCGGCGAGTTTATTGAAAGAATGCCCACCGCCATCAGCGGGCCAGCCCAGGCCCAGCAATGCAAGCGTCCACACAACTGTGAAATTATCCGCACTCCTTGCGCCAATTGGCCATCGTAAAGCCTCGACACGCGCCCCGCACGAGCCCTAATAGCCGTTGCGTCACGTTATCCAGAACTTTGTTTTCCCCATGGCCTTCTGTTAGACACGTCGTGCTGTTTGAGCATAGCGCAGCGCCCGCCGTTCCCGATGACCCTACCCTGATTTGAAATCCGAACTATAATCCCAGGACCAAAGATGCCGGCCACGACCCATAAGCCCATCGTTATCGTCACGCGCAAGCTGCCAGACGTGGTCGAGACGCGCATGCGGGAACTATTCGATGCGCGCCTAAATATCGACGACAAACCGATGTCGCAGGCCGACTTGGCGGCCGCCGCCCGCATCGCCGACGTGTTGGTGCCGACCGTGACCGATCGCATCGACCGCGGCGTCATCAGCCAAGCCGGGCCCAATCTGCGTTTGATCGCAAACTTCGGGACGGGCGTCGACAATGTCGATCTCGACACCGCCCGATCGCGCGGCGTCACCGTCACTAACACGCCGGGTGTTCTGACCGAAGACACCGCGGACATGACCATGGCGCTTATTCTGGGCGTTCCGAGGCGTATTGCCGAGGGCACGGCGTACTTGAAAGACGCGAAAAATCATTGGGCCGGATGGTCGCCGACATGGATGCTCGGTCACCGCATTTCCGGCAAGCGGCTCGGCATCATCGGCATGGGCCGCATTGGCCAGGCGGTGGCTCAGCGCGCCAAGGCCTTCGGCTTGCAGATCCACTACCATAACCGCAAGCGCTTGCCGCTCGACCTCGAAGGCGAGCTTGAAGCGACGTTCTGGGAAAGCCTCGACCAGATGCTGATGCGGATGGACATTGTTTCCGTGAACTGCCCGCATACGCCAGCGACCTACCATCTGCTGTCGGCGCGGCGTTTGAAACTGCTGAAGCCGACAGCTTATATCGTCAACACGGCGCGTGGCGAGGTTATAGATGAGAATGAACTCGCCCGCATGATCGAAGCGGGCACGCTGGCTGGAGCCGGTCTCGACGTGTTCGAGCACGAGCCAGCAATTAATCCTAAACTCTTGGCGTCCGACCGCGTCGTCGCCCTGCCGCACATGAGTTCGGCGACGGTCGAGGGCCGCATCGACATGGGCGAAAAGGTGATCATCAACATCAAGGCCTTCCTCGACGGCCACGCGCCGCCCGACAAGGTCCACCCGGCAATGTTTTAGTAGCCCGAGCCGCCAAAGGCCAACCAACATTGCTTTCCCGGCCCAGCACGCGTTCACGCGTGCATTGAGTCGGCCCACGTCCCTATTTGCCTGAACGTGATCCCGGACCGGCGCACCGCGCACCCGCTCGCCGGCGGCCGGGAACGCTGGGATTAGGGCTGTATGTGACTTATGATGAATGCTGAGAATTTATAGAGTTCTGCGTTCCCGGCCAAGAACGCTGAAAGCGTGCATTGAGCCGGGACCGCGTCCTTGATTGTCTCGAATGAGCTGAGGGCCGTGAGGCAAGTCCGCCTCTCAGGGCACGGCGAGGCCTCTCGCTCGTGGCGCGCTTACGCTTCAGCGGGTGGATCGTCGCTTTCGATAGCCGGATCGGCTTCATCGGCCTCGAGGTCGTAAGGCTCTTCTTCAACCGCTGACATCTCCGGCATGATGACGATGGCCGTTCCGCCTGCGATGTCGATGTGGGGGACGTGGGCCTTGGTCAGCGGCACCAGTTCGGTCTGCTTGCTGTCCTTGAGCCGGATTTCCAAAAGGTCGCCGGCGCCGTAATTCGCAACCGCCAAGATGGCGCCGAGTTCGACGCCGCCTGGATCTGTGACCGTGAGGCCCACGAGATCTGCGTGAAAGAATTCATCCTCGCCAGCTTGGCCGAGTTTCGCGCGCTCGACGTAGAGTTTCAGGCCTTTGAGCTTTTCGGCGGCGTTGCGATCATCGCAGCCCTCGACCCGGGCGACAACGCCACGAGGCGTGGTGCGCACGACCGTTAGCGCTAACGTGCGCGTGCCGCTTTCGTCTTCGAGCGGCCCATAGGCGCCGATGGCCTCGGGCGCGCCCGCGTAAGAGCGGATCAGAACTTCGCCGCGGATGCCATGGGCCCCCGAAATTTCGCCAAGCAAGATGCGGCGACGTGTTGCGGTCATCGTATTGCTATCGCCAATTGCCTGAGGGCTGCCATGCGAACGGGATCGCACAGCGAGCCTCCGTTGGCAATGCGAGCATTACTGCAGCTGCTTGCATCGCAAGGCGCGATTGTTCCGCACGCTTTCGCACTAAGCTCTAGCCAGGCAATGGGCCGAGAAACGCGAACGCGACATCAACCGGCTGGCCGGCAACGTCCACGGTTGTGGAAGCCGTCTTGGTTGCTGCTTCGACGGCCGCAGAGATATGGATGGTGGCTCCGGTTGGGCCGCCTGCAAAACCAGTGATCAATTGAGCGTCCGGCGGGACATCGACACGTATCTTGATGCTAATCAGCCCGGCCACAGGGTCGAATTCGCAGGTGCCCGAAAAAAGCCCGCCACATCGGTCCGAGCCCAATATCTTGCCGTCACGCAAGATGGCCAAGGCTTCGACCGGGCCAGCTTCGACCTCGACATCACAGTGTTCGTCAGCGGCGTTGACCGGCGACCTTTGAGCATCGGCGACGTTAATCCCGCCACCGATCGTTAGGCCATAAATGCCGTCGTCGAACATAACGGTTGCCCGCGTTACGGTTGCCCGCGTTATTTCTGTAAGCTGATTATGGCCGAGCGCTTTTGATTTTCACAAATAAATCTCAGATTATGCTTTCGACGGCCTGCGTGATTGCCGCGTAGACAACCTTGAGATCGGCGTCCGAAGCGCAATACGGCGGCATCACGTAGAGCGTGTTTCCAAGTGGCCGCAACAGCACGCCGCGCGCCAGGAACTCAGCCGTCAGACGCGGGCCAGCGGCCGCGAGATAGCCGCTGTCGGGCACCTTGAGGTCGACGGCCGTGATGGTGCCGAGCTGGCGCACATTTTCAAGCCGCGGGTTCCTGCTGAACGGTCCCAGAAATTCCGCTTGCAGGGCGCAAAGGCCGGCGATGCGTTCGAGGACCGGCTCGCTCTCCCAAATATCGAGGTTAGCCGACGCCGCCGCACACGCGATCGGGTTGGCCGTATAGCTCGATGAATGAAAGAACGTCTTGGCGCGATCGGTCGAGGCATGCGCATCGAATATGGCGGCTGAACACATCGTTACGGCCAGCGGCAGCGACCCGCCTGTGAGCCCTTTCGAAAGACACATGATGTCGGGCATAATCGCCGCCTGCTCGCACGCGAACATCGTGCCGGTCCGGCCCCAGCCGGTCATCACTTCGTCGGCGATAAACAGCACGCCATGGTGCGCGCAGATCTCCTTCATGGAGGCGAGCACGTGCGCTGGATAGTTTAACATTCCGCCCGCGCCCAGGATCAGCGGCTCGACGATCAGGGCCGCCGCATTGCCCGAACGGCACGCCGCATCGAGTGCGTCGAGTGTCGACTGTTCGTGGCCTGCACGCGGAAACGGTATGCGGTCGACCTCAAACAGCATCGGCTCATAGGCGGCATTGAAGAGCCCGCGCGCGCCAGCCGACATCGCAGCGGTCGTATCGCCATGATAGGCGTGCTCCATGGCAATGATGCGCGCGCGCGGCATGCCGAGATTGCGCCAATACCCCAGCGCCATTTTCAGCGCGACCTCGACCGAGGTCGAACCTGAGTCGGAGTAAAAAACGTGATCGAGACCTGCCGGTGTCACGTCCACCAACTGGCGTGCCAGTTTTTCGGCCGGCTCATGGGTGAAACCGGCAAAGATAATCTGATCGAGGTTATCGGCTTGTGCCTTGATGGCTGCCATTATTTTTGGATGCCGATGGCTGTGCGTCACCACCCACCACGACGAGATGGCATCGAAGATGCGCCGCCCGTCAGCGGTCTCGAGATAGGCGCCGTCCGAGCGCGCAATAGAAATGGGCGCAGGCGTCGTGGCGTGCTGCGTAAACGGATGCCAGACTGGTGATTTGCCCGTCACGCAAAATCTCCCAGCCGGAAGTTTGCGGTAAAGGCTTCGCGCAGGGTGGCCTCATCGAGCGGATCGAGGCGCGGCAAACGGCCGAGATTTTGAACATCGCCGATGTCGCAGATGGTGCGGGCGTTGTCGGCATTTTTATCGCCCACGAACGCAATGCCCAAAATCGGCACCTGACGCGCCCGCAACGCTTCGACCGACAGCAGCGTGTGATTGATAGTGCCAAGTGCCGTGCGCGCGCACAGAACGACCGGCAGCTCCCAGCGCGCGAAGACATCGATGAACAATAATTCGCGCTTGATCGGCACCATGAGGCCGCCAGCACCTTCGATGACGAGCGCTCCGGCGACGGCGGGCGGATTGATGCGGGCAGCGTCAATATTCACGCCCTCTAATTCGGCGGCACGATGAGGCGATAGCGGGGCCGCGAAACGGTAGGCTTCAGGTAGAATTTTATCAGCGCCCAGTCCCGACAATTGCTGCACGCGCGCGCTGTCGGTTTCGGGCTCGAGCCCGCATTGCACGGGTTTCCAATAATGAGCGCCCAGCGCGCCGGCCAAGGCGGCGGCAAAAACAGTTTTGCCCACGCCCGTATCGGTGCCGGTGACGACAAACGTGCGCGTCATGCGGGCGCCCTTTGCAACTCGAGAGCCAGAGCTTCGACCATGCGGATCACATCTTCCTCGGTGACATTGAGCGTGGTCGAAATGCGCAATCGCGCCGTGCCTTCAGGGACTGTGGGCGGACGCACAGCGCGAATATCGAAGCCCTGCGCCTGCAATGCCGCCGCCAGCGCCATTGCTCGGCCATCCGAGCCAACAATAATTGGCTGGATTTGCGATCCCGAGGGCGCAATCTTGCAGTTGGTTTCGAGTTCGCGCCCGAGCCGTTGCACGAGCGCCATCAATCCGTCACGGCGTCCGGGCTGCGTTGTGATAAGTTTGAGGCTCGCGCGCACGCCCGCAGCGATCAGCGGCGACGGCGCGGTCGCATAGATGAACGGCCGGCAGCGGTTGACGAGATAATCTCGCACCACGGCCGAGCACAGCACCAGCGCGCCTGACACGCCCAGCGCTTTTCCGCAGGTGTGCAGCGAGACGACATTGCGAGCGCCTTCGAGATCGGCAGCCAAGCCACGGCCAGCACGTCCCCAGACGCCGGTTGCGTGGGCTTCGTCGATCATCAGCATGGCATCATGCCTGGCGGCGATGGCCGCGAGATCTGTCAGTGGCGCGCGGTCGCCGTCCATCGAATAGAGGCTTTCGACCGCAAGCCACGCACGCCCGGTGCCGCCCGATGCGCGCCACGAAACGATCGCGTCATCGAAGGCCTGCGCATTGTTGTGCACGGCACTGACCGCCTGAGCTTTGCTCGCGCGGATGCCGTCGAGCGCGCTTGCGTGGATGAGGCTATCGTAAACGATCAAATCGCCGCGCGCGGGCAACGTCGAGAAAAGCGCATAATTTGCGACAAAGCCGCCGCCGAAAAACAAAGCCGCTTCAGTGCCGAAGTGCGCGGCGGCTTCCGCTTCGAGCAATTCATGTTCGGGATCGTTGCCGCGCAGCAAGCGCGATCCGCCCGCACCCACGGCGACGCCGCGCGCAAGCGCCGCCGTCATGGCGGCACGCAGTTTTTCGGACGCGCCAAGACCCAGATAATCGTTCGATGAAAAGTCGACACCCGCGCGCGGCACCAGGGCTCGCAACCGTCCCCGGCCCGATAAGGCCTTCAGCGCTCGCTCGTGACTATCTTGCATGCTCCGCTAATCCGTCATTGCGCACAGCTGTCCGGTTTTTTCCTGCATATTCGGTAGCGAATATCGGCAGGCTCAATCGAGCAATATTTATGATGCTGTCATGAATGGTGCAGAACAGTTCCCCTCCCCGCTGGAGAGGAGGAAAAAAGGGTTCATGCCTGGATGGCTCGCGGCTGGAGTACCATGGGCTTCAGGCCCAGTTTCGCAAACAACGCCGCATCTTTGTCTTCCCCGGGGTTATCGGCCGTCAAGAGTGTCTCGCCGCAGAAAATCGAATTGGCGCCAGCGAGGAAACAGAGCGCCTGCGTTTCGTCGCTCATTTCCGTGCGGCCGGCCGACAGGCGCACGAACGAGCGCGGCATCATGATACGCGCGGTGGCGATGGTGCGCACGAATTCGATGGCGTCGATCTTGGCCGTGTTTTCGAGCGGCGTGCCGGGAATGGCAATCAGCATGTTGATAGGCACGCTCTCGGGATGCTCTTCGAGATTGGCGAGTGTGATCAGCATATCGACGCGGTCTTCGGGCTTTTCTCCCATGCCGACGATGCCGCCGGAACAGACCTTCATGCCCGACTCGCGCACGCGCGCCAGAGTGTCGAGGCGGTCGGCGAAGGTGCGCGTCTTGATCACTTCGGGATAATAGCGCTCGGAGGTATCGATGTTGTGATTGTAGTAGTCGAGGCCGGCGTGCCTCAGGCGGCCGATGTCATCGTCCGACAGCATGCCGAGCGTCATGCACGTTTCCATGCCCATCGCTTTGACGCCCTCGACCATGGCGACGACGGCATCCATGTCGCGCGCCTTGGGCTCGCGCCAGGCCGCGCCCATGCAGTAGCGCGTGGCGCCGCCGTCCTTCGCCTTGCGGGCCTCAGCAAGCACACGCTCGACTTCCATCAGCTTTGACGCCTTGAGCCCAGTGCCGTGATGGGCCGACTGGCTGCAGTAGCCGCAGTCTTCGGCGCAGCCGCCGGTCTTGATCGACAGCAGCCGGCTCATTTGCACAGCGTTGGCATCGAACGATTGGCGATGCACGGTCTGCGCGCGAAACAGGAGGTCCATAAACGGCGCGTCGTAGATTGCCTGAGCTTCGGCGCGCGTCCAATCGTGACGCAGACCTAGAGTCTTCTGGACACAAAACGTATCCTTCGCCTTGTCAGCTTCAATGTCTGTGGGCGGCGTCACGTGTACGTTCATGGTGGCTCGTTTCGAACAGCTGAGGGCAGCGCGGGGGACCGTTAAGCACCCCGTTTTGCACCGCGCCGCAAGTCGGAGCAAGTGGCGCTTTGCCCCCGGCCGTCAGTGGCCCCTTTTTTAACGTTCACAATCGACTGTGAGCGTCACGAACGGCAGTTTGACGCGGCAGCGTCCGCCTTTCACTTTCTTCAAGCCATAACCGTTGCCAAATTCCTTGCCATCAAGCTTTTCGACGAGATCTTCAGCGCTGATGGGCTCGTCGGCCAAGGCCTCTAACGCCTCAGACACACCGGCTTTGGCTGCTGGCGCCTCTGCCTCAGGCCCCTGTGTGGGTGCAGGCGGTTCGCTCGCCGCTACAGTTGGCGCTTTTGACGGCGCGACCGGTTGCGGAGCGGGTGCCGGCTGGGCCAATGCTTTTCCGGCTTCGGCGGCAGCCAGGGCCTGAAGTGCACCCGAAGCGGTCGGTTTGACAGCCACCGGCGGCGCGGTTGCAGCCTTCACGTTCGGCGTCGCTACTTCCGTCGGTTTGACAGCAGCGGTTTCGCTCTTGACCAGAACAGGCGGAGCGTTCGCTTCAACTGCCGGCGTATCACAACGCTGCAGATTGGCTGGCGCCTTCGTCCAGATCATGGTCTTTGAAAAGAATCGCGTGCCCGCAAAGCCGACCACGCGCAGGGTGCCGTTCGACAGCGGCTTCAACTCGACGTCGTAGCGGCGCTTTTTGTCGGGGCTGTAGACCCAGCCACCGTCCCAGACGCCGCCGCCCGAAGGCGCGACATCGCCGATCATCTGCTTGCCGCAGCCGCGCGAAACGTCACTCGCATCGCGCGTCCACACGACGTGGCCGCACAGTTTCGAGCCGCAATCCTTGATTTCGACGGCACCGCGACCGGTATCGTTGAGCCAGACGCCTCGCGCATCCGGCCCGGCATAGGCCGCGCTCGATCCAGCATAGGCAACAACGAGAGTAGCCGCTTTCAAGGCGCAAGTTTTGACACGCATAATGCTGTCCTCATGACAAGGCGCAAGGCCACGCATCACCAGCGCCCAAAAGGACGAAGCAAATGGACCTCCGCGGGTTCATGGGTCATCATTATCGAAACGAGTCCCGCCCGCTGTTCCGCCCGGAACACCCAGTACGCGCGTGCTTGGCCGGGAAAGCAGAACTTTAATACATTGCAGCACTCGGCGATATCAGGCGGGCTTAGGCCGGAGCCTAGCGAGGCGTTCGGGCTCTTGAGCTTTGAACTCGTCCTGCACGCGGGTGATGTAGTCGCGCTGGAGGGGCACCGCATCGCGCTGGCGCGCCAGCTGCATGTGAAAAACGAGCTGACTGCCGGTGCGGAACATCAGCTCACAGCTGATCAAATAAAACTCGAACATCCGGCAAAAGCGCTCGTCGTACATGGCCGCAATTTTGGGCCGGTTGGCGTCAAAGCGTTCGCACCAATGGCGCAGCGTTTTGGCATAGTGGACGCGCAAGAACTCGAGGTCTGTGACCCAAAGCTGGGCCTGTTCGACCACCGGAAACACCTCCGACAACGCCGGTGAATAAGCGCCCGGAAAAATATATTTGCGCAGCCATGGGCTCGCCGTGCCGGGAGGACTCATTTTTCCGATCGAATGCAGGAGCATGACGCCGTCGTCTTTCAGCATGGCGTTCACTTTGGCGAAGAACTCAGGATAGTGCCCGACGCCGACGTGCTCGAACATGCCGACCGACACGATGCGATCGAACTTCGTTTGCACATCGCGGTAATCGCGCAGCTCAAAGCGCACACGGTCGGATAAGCCGGCCTTGCGCGCCTTTTCGTTGGCGAGCGCATGCTGCTCTTTGGACAGCGTGACGCCGGTTACATCGACGTCGGCCATGGAGGCGAGATAGAGCGCCATATCCCCCCAGCCCGAGCCGATATCGAGCACCTTCTGACCGGGCTTCAGGTTGAGCTTGGAGGCGATGAGCCGCAATTTGTTCTGCTGTGCCTGTTCGAGCGTGTCATCGTCGCTCAAAAAATAGGCGCACGAATACTGCATGCCCTCGTCGAGGAACAGTTTGTAGAAATCATTACCGAGATCATAGTGGTGCGCGACATTCTTTTGCGCCTGACCGATGGGATTGGCCTGCTGAAAGCGCTTCAGCCCGCGCGACGCCGTTTTCAGAACTTTCTGCAGCGGGTAGG
>JANNUW010000449.1:0-1966 GCA_031414095.1 Hyphomicrobium sp.
CCGGGCTCGGCGGCGGTAACGACGAGCGTGAGCAGACACTCAACCAGTTGCTCGTCGAGATGGACGGCTTTGAAGCGAACGAAGGCATCATCATCGTCGCGGCGACTAACCGTCCCGACGTGCTCGATCCGGCACTTCTGCGTCCCGGCCGTTTCGACCGTCAGATCATGGTGCCAAATCCTGATGTAGGCGGGCGCGAAAAAATCCTTAAAGTTCATATGAAGAAGGTGCCGATGGCGCCCGACGTCGACCCGCGTATCATTGCGCGCGGCACACCGGGTTTCTCGGGCGCCGATCTCGCCAACCTTGTCAACGAGGCCGCGTTGCTGGCGGCACGGCGCAACAAGCGTCTCGTCACGCAGGCGGAATTCGAAGACGCCAAGGACAAGGTCATGATGGGCGCCGAGCGCCGGTCGATGGCGATGTCGGAAGAAGAAAAAACGCTGACGGCGTATCACGAGGCTGGACACGCCGTGGTTGGCCTGTCGGTGCCCAAGGGTATTCCCGTCCATAAGGCGACGATCATTCCGCGTGGCCGCGCGTTGGGCATGGTCAAGTTTCTGCCCGAGGGCGACCGCTATTCAATGAAGTTCGTCGAATACACATCGCAGTTGACTGTCGCCATGGGCGGCCGCGTTGCCGAAGAGCTCGTCTTCGGCAAGGAAAACATCACGTCGGGCGCATCGGGCGATATCCAGCAGGCGACGTCGGTTGCCCGCGCGATGGTGACACGGCTTGGTTATTCCGACGATCTCGGCACCGTGATGTACGGCGATGCGCAAGAGGAAGTATTCCTCGGTATGTCCATGGGACGCCAGTCGACGGTGTCGGAGGCGACCGCGCAGAAAATCGACGCCGAGGTTCGCCGCCTCGTCAGCCAGGGCTATGAAGACGCGCGCGCCATTCTAACGGCTAAGCGCGATCAGCTCGAAGCTGTGGCGCAAGCGCTGCTCGAGTTCGAGACGCTGTCGGGCGATGAGATCAAAGACCTGATGGCAGGCCGTCCTTTGAACAGGCCCGATCCTGATGGCGAAGGACCCAAGGGTTCGGTCAGCTCCGCGGTGCCGGCCGCTGGCCGCACGAAGCCGCGCGAGGAGCCGGGCACGGGCGGCATGGAACCTCAGCCGACGGGTTGAGCTAACGCTTTACCTTACCAGCGTATGAACAAACCGGCCGCGGGTGATCTCGCGGCCGGTTTTTTTGCGCAATTGCTGGCGCGGCGCGCGCCGTTAAGTTTTCGCTCACAGTTAAACACCCGAATTCTCACTGACACATTACTCAACTCGTAACTGCATGTTCATTGATCGCATCAGTTCGAGGCGAATTTAGAGTTTGTTGATTTTCTCACTGTAGAAATGGACCTCGCAGATCGGAGCACAGCTCTTTCTCACCACTTTTGGGAAGTGGGGAAAAAACGATCATGGCAGAGTTTGGTTTTTCTGGGAGAGAGTTTCACTATGGCTAAGATTAAGGGCACTATCGGCAACGACACCCTCACAGGTACCGGTACATCGGATCTCATCAACGGCAACGCCGGCAACGACACCGTCAACGCGGGTGCCGGCAAAGACTTCGTCGATGGCGGCGCTGGTAACGATATCCTGAACGGCGAAGCTGGCAACGACCGCGTTATTGGCGGCGCCGGCAACGACACCATGAACGGTGGCACTGACAACGACTTCCTCGACGGCAGCTCGGGCGACGACGCCGTCAACGGCGGCGACGGCATCGACACGGTCAATGGCGGCATCGGCGCCGATACGATCAACGGCGATGCTGGTAACGACCTCGTCCAGGGCGGCGCTGGTAACGACTCGGCCTCGGGCGGCACGGGCGACGACACGGTCACTGGTGGCGCTGGCAACGACACGCTGTTCGGCAACGACGGCAACGACATCCTGATCGGCGGCATCGGCGGCGACGCCATGACAGGCGGCGCAGACACCAAGACCGCCGATATTACAGG
>JANNUW010000450.1:0-1785 GCA_031414095.1 Hyphomicrobium sp.
TGTTCCTGCGCAATACCCTGTCATCTGGCGACATCCCACAGATCTCCGTCATCATGGGGCCATGCGCGGGCGGCGACGTGTATTCGCCGGCCATGACCGACTTCATCTTCATGGTGCGTGACACGAGTTATATGTTCGTGACCGGACCGGACGTTGTGAAGACTGTGACGAACGAAACCGTGACGGCCGAAGAACTGGGCGGCGCGAAAGTGCACACGTCTAAGTCGTCGGTGGCCGATGGCTCGTTTGAAAACGATCTCGAAGCGCTTTTGCAAATGCGCCGCCTCATGGATTTTCTCCCCTCGAACAACAAGGCTGGCGTACCCGAATTGCCGGCGCACGATTCGCCCGACCGCGAAGATAAGTCGCTCGACACGCTTATTCCCGACAATCCCAACAAGCCCTACGACATGAAGGAGCTGATCACGAAAGTGGTCGACGAGGGTGATTTCCTCGAGATTCAGGAAGCGTTCGCCAAAAACATCATCACCGGCTTTGCCCGCATGGAAGGCCGCACGGTCGGCATCGTCGCTAATCAGCCGCTGGCGCTCGCCGGCGTGCTCGACAGCGACGCCTCGCGCAAGGCCGCGCGTTTCGTGCGCTTCTGCGATTGCTTTGAAATTCCGATCCTGACCTTCGTCGACGTGCCGGGCTTCCTGCCGGGCACCGCGCAGGAGTACGGCGGCCTCATCAAGCACGGCGCCAAACTTCTGTTCGCGTTCACCGAAGCGACCGTGCCGAAAATCACGGTCATCACGCGCAAGGCTTACGGCGGCGCCTACGACGTCATGAGTTCCAAGCACATTCGCGGCGACATCAACTACGCGTGGCCGACGGCCGAAATCGCCGTCATGGGCGCCAAGGGCGCTGCTGAAATTCTTTATCGCTCGGAATTGAACGATCCCGAAAAGATCGCGGTGCGCATCGACGAATACAAGAAGCGCTTTGCTAATCCGTTCGTCGCCGCCGAGCGAGGCTATATCGACGAAGTCATCCTGCCGCGCGGCACACGCCGCCGTATCTGCCGCTCGCTCAACATGCTGCGCAATAAGACGTTAGAAAACCCCTGGAAGAAGCACGATAATATACCGCTCTGATTGGACTAGGCGATGGCCAAGTCTATCCGGTAATGGATAGTTAGTCCCCACGCCCGATCTTCGATGGAGCGGCGCGGTATCGGCGACGAGGTAATTGCACAAATTATGGATGCGCCAGAGCAGCGTTTTTCGGTCCGTCCCGGGCGTGACGTGCTACAAGGGCGGCACATACTAGAAGGCAAAACCTATCTAGTTCGCGTTTTTGTCGACGTGGACCGTAGCCCGCCGGAGGTTGTTACGGCCTATCGTTCCAGCAAGGTCGAGAAATACTGGAGTTCGCCATCATGAAAGCGACCTACGACAGCAGGACGGACACTCTAACCTTAGTTCTTCGGGACGGGGCGACTGTTGTCGAAAGCGACGAGGACAAACCAGGTGTCGTATTGGATTACGATGACGATGGTAATTTAGTGTCGCTGGAAGTATTAGATGCTTCGAAGCGAGTCAGCCAAGTCGACAAATTTGAACTTGAAAAGGTCGGCTAACTGGCTTGATCCTGCCGAACGGCACGCGCCGCCGCATCTGCCGCTCACTCAACATGCTGCGCAACAAGACCCTAGAAACCCCCTGGAAGAAGCACGATAACATACCGCTTTTGAGCCGCTCACGCCTGAGCGCCCGTGTGGCGCTCGGACGGTTGCGAATAGTGGCGATGCGTTCAAGAGTTCTAGCTCCGTAGCTTCGGCTG
>JANNUW010000451.1:0-9490 GCA_031414095.1 Hyphomicrobium sp.
CAGAAGACCAATTGAAGCGCGTCGACATTTTGGCGCCGCAGGGCGGTCTGGTACATCAGCTTTCGATCCATACCGTGGGCGGCGTTATCAATCCCGGTGACGCGATCATGCTTATCGTTCCTGAAAACGACAATCTCGTCATCGACGCTAAAATTGCGCCGCAAGATATCGAACGCTTGCTCAACACGAAATCGGCTTTGATCCGCTTTCCCGCCTTCAATTCGCGAACGACGCCTGAACTCGAAGGCAAGCTCAAGAGTGTCGCCGGCGACGTGACGCACGATCCGCAGACCAACGAGCAGTATTTCATGGCGCGCGTTGTTCTTTTGGATGGCGAACTGGCCAAGCTCGGCGCCGGCAACAAGCTGCTGCCGGGCATGCCGGCCGACGTGCAGATCCGCACCGAGAGCCGCACTGCGCTGTCGTATCTCGTCAAGCCGCTGTCCGATCAGATCACCAAGGGCTGGCGCGAGCGCTGAGCTACTTTCGTCCGATGCAGCTATAATCGAAGCCGGCTTTGCTGGCGGCTTCGTGCTGGAACACGTTCCTCAGATCGACAAGCACACGGCCTTTCATGGCCTTCTTTGCGGCCGTCAGATCAAGCGCGCGGAACTCGTTCCATTCGGTCAGGATGACGAGGCCGTCGGCGCCGGTCAGCGTCTCGAGCGAGCCTTCACACCAGGCCAGTCCCGGCAGCAGCGGCTCCGCGTGGCGGCGGCCCTGCGGATCGTAGACGCGAATGTTGGCTCCGCGCTCCTGTAACATCGGCACGATAACGAGACTCGGTGCGTCGCGCATGTCGTCGGTATTGGGTTTGAAGGTAACGCCGAGAACCGCGATGGTTTTGCCTTTGACCGAGCCGCCCATGGCCGCCTCGATGCGGCTCGCCATAGCGAGCTTGCGTTCGTGATTGACGCGCTCGACCTGCTCGATGAGCGACAATGGCGTCTTGGCTTCGCGAGCTGTGCGCACGATGGCCGAGACGTCCTTGGGGAAGCACGAGCCGCCGTAGCCCGGACCGGGGTGCAGGAATTTATCGCCGATGCGGCGGTCCTTGCCGATTGCACTCGCGACTTCCTGCACATTCGCGCCGACATGCTCGCACAGGTCCGCAACCTCATTGATGAAGGAGATCTTCAAAGCGAGAAAGGCATTGGCCGCGTATTTGGCAAGCTCAGCCGACTCGCGCGAGACGAACATTATCGGAGCGCTGCGCAGCGACAGCGGCTTATAGAGGCGCTCCATGACTTCGCGGGCGCGCGGACAGTCGGTGCCGATCAGCACGCGGTCTGGATGCGTAAAGTCCTGGATCGCCGAGCCTTCGCGTAAAAATTCCGGATTGGAACACACGGCCACATCCGCATCGGGGCGGAGCGCTTTCAAGCGGCTTTCAATCTCGCGGCTGGTGCCGACCGGAACCGTTGATTTCGTGGTGATGACTGTGAAGCCGTCGAGATGCGGGCACAGTTCTTCAACCGCGGTGAAGACATAAGAGAGATCGGCGTAACCGTCGCCGCGCCGCATCGGCGTGCCGACTGCCAGAAATACGACGTCGGCTTCTTTGACAGCCGGACCTAGATCGTCCGTGAATTTGAGGCGGCCGGCCTTCATGTTGCGGACCATGACTTCGTCGAGCCCAGGTTCATAGATCGGTGACACGCCGCGCCGCATATCGTTCAACCGGCCCTCGTCTTTGTCGACGCAGGTGACCGTCCAGCCGAATTCCGAGAAACAGGCCGCCGAAACGAGACCGACGTAGCCAGCACCAATCATGCAGATTTTCACAAGTCGTTCTCCTCGCCGGAACCAAGCTGGATGGGCCGGCCGTATGGGCTTTGATTAAACTTTGAACTCGTCAATTTTCGCAAACGACTGGCGTAGCGCATCCGACCACGCCGACGACAGTTTGCGGAAGTAGTCGTCGTCCAAACCAATCCGGCGTTCACGGCTCACGTCGAGGCTGTCGCGTTCATAAACCAGAATGTCAATGGGCAGTCCCACCGAAAGGTTGGAACGCAGTGTCGAATCGTACGACAGCAAGATCAGCTTGGCAGCTTCGCCGAGCCGCATGTCGGGGCGCGCGACGCGGTCGAGGATGGGTTTGCCGTACTTATGTTCGCCGATTTGCAGGAATGGCGTGTCGTCCGTCGCCTCGATGAAGTTGCCTTCCGCATAAATCTGAAAAAGACGGGGAACTTCCGATCCGATCTGGCCGCCGAAAATGAAGGAGGCTGAAAAACCGGTCTTCGAAGCTTCGAGCGCGGGGCCATCGGCGCGGCGGACTTCGCGCAGCGCCTCACCGACGGTGCGCGCCGCGCGGTACATCGAGCTGACATTGAGCAGGTTCGACGCCGCATCGTCCTTGCTCTCTGGTTTCATCTGCTCGTTGAGGACGCTAATCACCGATTGGGTGACGGCGAGATTGCCGGCCGACAGGAGCACGAGCACCCGTTCGCCCGGTTTGCGCCAGAAGTACAGCTTCCGGTATTGCGAAACGTTATCGATGCCCGCGTTCGTGCGTGTGTCGGCCGCAAAGACCAATCCGCGATTTAATCGCATCGCGACGCAGTAGGTCATCGCGGCCCTTTCTCCGGCAAACGGTTCTAACAGCTCATTGTTGAGAGCCTTGCTGCTGGACTTCGACTTCGACGTCAAGGGCTTCGTCGGCCCCACCCCTCTGTGTCCTCCGGATCGGAGCAGCGGATGCGGCATCAAGGCCGCAGTCGAGCCGGATCGGGTAACTTCGATTGGCCGGGTCGAAGCCAGGAGTTCGCTTTTCCGCGTTGTCTCAGCCGGCTTCGCGGAAGCTTTGCGCGGTCTCGAGGTCGACCGAGACCAGCTGCGAAATACCCTTTTCAGCCATGGTGACGCCGAACAGCCGGTTCATGCGCGTCATAGTCATCGGATGATGGGTGATGACGAGGAAGCGGGTGTCGGTTTCGGCCGCCATCTTTTCCATGAGCGTGCAAAAGCGGTCGACGTTTGAATCGTCGAGCGGCGCGTCGACTTCATCGAGGACGCAGATGGGCGAAGGGTTGGTGAGGAAGACAGCAAAGATCAGCGACATTGCCGTCAGCGTTTGTTCGCCGCCCGACAACAGAGACAGCGTTGCGGGCTTCTTGCCGGGCGGTTTGGCAATGATCTCAAGGCCGCCTTCGAGCGGGTCGTCGCCATTGATCATTTCCAAGCGCGCTTCGCCGCCGTTGAACAAGCTGGTGAACAAGCGCTGGAAATGGCCGTTGACCGTATCGAAGGCCTCGTCGAGGCGCTTCTTGCCTTCTCGATTGAGCTGGCCTATGGCGCCACGCAGCTTCGCGATCGCCTGCTCGACGTCGTCGCGCTCCGTCTCGAGCGTCGCGTGCTGTTCTTGCAAAACGGTCAATTCGTCGTCGGCCTGCAGGTTGACGCCGCCGAGACGTTCGCGGTCGCCTTTGAGTTTTTGTAATGCGCGGTCGACGTCGGTCAGCAATTGCAGGGCCCGCCCGTTTTCGACTTCGGCCAGTTTGAGGCAGTGTTCGGGCGCGATATCGAAGGCTTCGCGGATGCGACGGGCCTCGTCCTGACGCCGCGTGCGGGCGGCTTCGAGTTTGGTTTCGTGCCGCGCGCTGGCTTCGCGTTCGGCCGCGACGCTCAATTGAGCAGCGCGCAGGGCCTGAGCGCTCGTGCGCGCAGCGGTGTCTGAAGCCGCAAGCTCATCGGCTGCCAATTGGCGGGCTTCTTCCGCAAACGTCAGTTCGGTCAGCAAAGCTTCGCGCTTCACCTCGATCTGCGCAGGAAGACCGGCCTGCGTATTGAGTTCGGCTAGTGTTTCCGTGTGGCGCGCAGAAAGGTTCGTGATCTGTTGAGTGGCACTCGAGCTGCGGGCCGTCCAGCGCGCGTGCTCGGTCTCGGCAGTTTTGACCCGCTCGGCGCGCAATTGGCTGTCGCGTTCTAGCGCGCCCAGTTTGGCGCGCGCTTCGCCGACCGCATTGCGGCTGCGCGATGCTTCGGTCTGGGCCGCGGCCAGCAGCGGCTCAAGGTCGTCTTCGTCGTCCATCAGCGCGAGCGCGGTTTCTATTTCCATATGCCGCGCGCCGGCATCGAGCAGCGCCTCGTCGGTTAGCGCCTTCGTCTCGGCAAGGGCCTGCAGACGGCTTTCGGTTTCCTGCGCTGCCCGTTCGATGAACGCCAAGGCTTCGCGCGAACTCAGCAATTGCGCCTGGGCCTCGCGCCACTGCTGACGCACGGCACGCTCACTGGCTTCAGACGCGGCGAGCGCGGTTGCGGTTTGCGTGTCGGCCTGCGCACAGCGGACGGCGACGGCTTCAGCGTCGTGCTCTTTTTTGGCGATGGCCTTAAGCCGGTTGCGACCCGCGATGCGCTGGGCGGCTGGCGTGATGCCGTCGTTGGCGGCGACGAACCCGTCCCATCGCCACAGGTCGCCCTCGCGCGAGACGAGACGCTGGCCCGGTTTCAAGAGCGGCTGGAGACGTGGACCGTCGACCTGTGCGACGACACCCGTTTGACTAAGGCCGCGCATCAGTTCGGGTGGCGCCTCGACATGCAAGCTCAGCGGTTCGACGTCGGCTGGCAACTGGCCGTCGTGCGACGACATCTCGATCAGCCGCCAGTGGACCGGTGCTTTGCCATCGATCGAGGCTTCGAGATCGTCACCAAATGCGGCGCCGAGCGCGATTTCAAATCCACCAGCGACCGTCAGGCCTTCGGCGACGGGTGTCGCGCCGTCTTTACTACCGGGCAGCACCAGGCGCGCGAGTGTCTCGCGTTCGGTGCGCAGCGCGCGCGCTGTTAGACGCGCCTGCTCGGCCTCTTCGCGGTTGGCCTTTGCTGCCGCGCTCAGGTCGCGCGTGCGCAGCTCTGCCGCCAGCATGGTCTTTTCGAGCGTAGCGCAATGTTCGGACAAGTGCTCAAGCGCCGCCGTCGTTTCGACGAGCTTCAAGGCATCGGGCGCTTTGGCGGCGACGTCGCGTGCCTGAGCGGCCAAGCCCGTCATCTGGCGTTCGATCTTGACGACGCCATCGCGCCGTTCGCCTTCGGCTTGAGCCAAACTCTTGCGGCGGGCGCGGGTCTCAGCCGCGCGCGTCGTGAGATCCGTGAGGCGCAGTTCAGCTTTATTGAGGCTTGCTGTGAGCTCGTCGAGCGCCTGGCGCGCCGTTTCTTCGGCGCGTTCAGCGCCATTTTCGGCTTCGCTCAATTGCGCGACCTCGGCGTCGAGGCGGCTGAGAATCTCCTTGGCCTCGGCGACGAAGGTATTTTCGCGGATGAGATCGCCTTCGAGCTGTTCAACGCGCGCGCTGAGTTCGCGCTCGCGTTGGGCTGCACGCGCGGCTTCGCGCTCGAAGTTGTCGTGTTCGATGCGCAGACGGGCGAGCGCCGCGCCCTTACCGGCTTCAGCTTCACGCAAGCCCGGCAAGCGCTCACTTGCGGTAGCCTCGGCCAGAACCGCCTGCGCTTCGGCGGCCGTCGCCGCGGCGACCTTGCTCAAAGTATCCGTCAAAGCACTTTCGTGCTCGGCTACTTGATCGTGCGCCTCTTGCCAGTTCAAGTGCGCGAGCAGCGCTTCCGAGCGGCGGATCTCGGCGGACATTTCTTTGTAGCGGCGCGCTTGGCGGGCTTGGCGCTTCAAGCTCTCGATTTGCGATGCGAGTCCACCTAGAATATCGGCGATGCGGGCGAGGTTGCCTTCGGCCGCCCGCATGCGCAGCTCGGCGTCGTGGCGGCGGCTGTGCAATCCCGCGATGCCGGCGGCGTCTTCGAGAATGCGGCGGCGCTGATCGGGCTTGGCATTGACGACTTCGGCAATCTGACCCTGGCGCACGAGTGCCGGCGAGCGCGCGCCCGTGGCGGCGTCTTCAAACAGGATTTTGATGTCGCGCGCACGCGCTTCTCTGCCGTTGATGCGGTAGGCTGATCCGGCCTCGCGTTCGATGCGCCGCGTAATTTCGATTTCGTCGTGGCCGTTGAATTCGGCCGGGGCTTTGCGTTCTTTATTGTCGAGAAAGATCGTCACTTCGGCCATGTTGCGCTGGGGCCGAACGCTGGTGCCGGAAAAAATAACGTCGTCCATCGCGGCCGCGCGCATGGATTTATGCGAGGTCTCGCCCATGACCCAGCGGAGCGCTTCGAGCAGATTGGATTTGCCGCAGCCGTTCGGGCCGACAACGCCCGTCAGTCCGGCTTCGATCACGAGATCGGCCGGTTCGACGAAGGATTTAAATCCCAATAGGCGCAGGCGGCTTATTTTCATTCGGGTGCCTCAGTCGGTGGCTAGGCGGGCCGGCAAAATTGAACAAACCGATCACGATCGGACCGCGGGTTCGCCAGCCGGCCGGCTTACTGAGCCTGAGCGGTGGCACCGGCAGGAGCGGCGGCCGGATTGGCAACCAGCGTGCGGATATCTTCGATGGTCAGCTCGTTTTTGACGAGGCGGCCGTTGGTGAAGAAATTCGGCGTGCCAATGATACCGAGCTTGCGCCCGCGTTCTTTGATCAGCTTCAAGTTCTCGATCATGGCTTGATTCTGTAGGCAGCCGTCGAACTGAGCCCGGGTCATCCCCACTTGTTTTGCGACGGCGAAAATGGGGTCGAGGCGCACTTCCATGCTCACCCAGGCGGCCTGCTGGGTCATGAACTTTCCGTAGAGTTCGAAGTACTTATCTGGTGCCGCGCAGCGCAGAGCGATGGTGGCATTGCCCGATGTTTTGCCGATCGGGAACTCGCGCAGGATATAGCGTACCTTGCCGGTATCGATGAACTCGCGCTTTAACTGGGGATAAGTCGTCTCGTGAAAGTGCCGGCAGTGCGGACACGTCAGCGATGCGTACTGGACGATGGTGACAGGTGCTTCAGCTCGCCCTTGCCCCATCTCCGGCAGCGGTCCAGGCAGCATGATGTCGGCGACTGTCGGGTCCTTGATGACTTCACGCCCGCCCGGAGCTGTTGTGGCGGGGTCTGCAAAGGGATTGAAGGCTTTTTCCGCCGGTTTGGTGTTTGTCGCGTCAGCGAATGCTGCGCCGCTGGCCGATTGATCGGCCGACACGCCGCTCGCCGGGGTTTGCGCGCCGATTTGCGGCGCGATTCCCGAGCACGCGGCAGCGAGAGCTGCGAACATGCCGGCAGCCGCGCGCTTTAGGCTTTTTTCGTGCGGCTTGAAACGCATGCCCAATCCTCGCGCGACGCCAGTCCTGCGGCTTATTTTTTGTCCTCGGGTTTCGCTGGAGTTGCCGGAGCCGCTGAGGGAGCAGCCGCGGGCGTTGCTGATGCTTGCCCCAGCATCGGTTCGATCAGCTTGTCGAAGTCTTCGATGGTCGGCCCGACAATTCGCTTGCCGTTGACAAAGAATGTCGGCGTCGAAGTCACTTTATGGACGTCGGCGCCCCGGCGCTGCATGGCGGTCAGCTGCTCAAACAACTTTTGATCGGTCAGGCACTTTTCAAACGACTCTTGTGTGAAGCCAGCCTGCTTCACCACGTCAAACAGCGCCTGCTTAGGATTGGCTTCAACGAAGGCCCAATCAGCTTGCTTGTCGAAAAGCGTTTCGAGCAGCGCCAGACCTTTGGCCCCGCCGGTGCAACGGGCGAGCATGGAGCCGCCGAAGGCGCGCGGGTTCAGCGGAAAGTCGCGGAAGATGAAGCGGACTTTGCCGGTGTCGATGTATTTCGACTTGAGCGCCGGATAGACCTCTTTGTGGAACTTGGCGCAGTGCGGGCACGTCATCGACGCATATTCGACGATCGTGACTTTAGCGTCCGCAGCGCCGACGGTGAAGTCAGGCAGATCGCTGGCCTTCATGAGTTCGGCGACATCGCCGTCGGGGCCGGCTGGCGGTTTCCCGCCTTCGCCTTCAGCCGAGGCTGCGAGCGGGGTCAGCGCCAAAGCGGCTGCAAAGCCCGCGATAAGGGCGCGGCGCTGCAATGAATATTTTGTTGTGCGGTTTAGGAAAGACAAGGCCGGGCTCCTGTAGGTCGCTATGAGTTCGGTGTGCCCATTTGGTGGCACGATCGGCCATCGACTAGCACGGGATCGCCACGTGAATAAGGCAAATTCCATCGTCCAGCCCCTAGCTTACGGCGTTTTCATGAAGCCGCCGTCTCGCGGGCAGGGCATGCGGGTGTGATACCCAGGTCTGGCCCAGTCTGGATCAATTTTAGCGGCTGCGGCTCAAAACGCCGGCTTCGAGGCGGGCGAGGGCTTGCGACAACGCATCGGCTGGCACTGAGGGACTGGCCGGCTGCCCGAGGACGACCGGCACGCGCAGCGTCGTGCGGCCCGGCGTGCCGCCTTTGCTAGCGACAGGGGCCTGCACGATGCGCAAGTCGCTGACCGCCCGGTATCCGAAATAGGTGTTGATGCGCTCGACGATCTGGCGCTCCTTGTATGAAATATCGAGCGCGCGGGCGGGATCGACGCGCAACACCAACGTTGCGCCGCCGAGGCTTGCCTTGTCGCCCGTCTGATCACGCATCCCGGCCACGCCGCGCGGCCATTTTAGGCGCTCCGGCATGGTGTCGCGCGCCAAGTCCAGGCCGATGATGGTGGTCCAGTCGGTCAACAGAACCGCTGTCGAAAAGCCGAACTTCTCAAACGACTTCTGCGTCAGCTTGGGCACGAACGTGCCGACAGCCTTGACCGCTAAGTACGCGGGTCCGCGCATCTGCGAACTGGGCGGCGGCGTGCGGAACGCGCCGCGCTGCAAAGTGCGGGTGCGCGCCAACGCAGTCCGGCGCGATGCGGCCGGGGACGCTGGCGCGACAAGCTTTTCTGTGTACTCTTGCATTCGTGCGCCACGCTCGCATGTTCAGATCAGTCGCCAGTCCCTATCATCATGAGAACGATTCGCGGCGTTTGCGAAGGAGATCGCTGGTGTTGGCTGTGGCGCGAAAGCAACTTCCTCTCCGGCCGGCGGGGCCCGACACGGTTGCGGCCCTGCTCGACTGGTACGACCGCGAGGGCCGCGTGCTGCCGTGGCGTTATTCGTCGCGCGCGAAGCACACGACAGGGCGCGACACCGGCAAGCGCCGGCCCGACGCCTATAAAGTCTGGCTCAGCGAGATTATGCTGCAGCAGACGACCGTCAAGGCCGTCATCCCCTACTTTGAAAAGTTTGTGACGCGCTGGCCCAAGGTTACGGCGCTGGCCGCAGCCGACGAGGAAGAGGTGCTGGCCGCGTGGGCGGGGCTTGGCTACTACTCGCGCGCACGCAATTTGCATGTGTGTGCCAAGCTGGTCGCGACCGAGCACGGCGGCAAATTTCCAAAGACCAGCGTGGCTCTACGCGCGCTGCCGGGCATCGGCCCGTATACAGCAGCGGCCATCGCCGCAATTGCGTTCAACGAAAAAGCAACGCCCGTCGATGGCAACATCGAGCGGGTGACGGCGCGGTTGTTCGCGCTCACACAACCGCTGCCCGGCGCCAAAAAAGAGATCGCGCGTCTGGCCGCGACGCTGACGCCTTCCGATCGTCCCGGTGATTTTGCACAAGCGCTGATGGA
>JANNUW010000452.1:0-4068 GCA_031414095.1 Hyphomicrobium sp.
TTCTTAACCGTGCCTGCCAAGAACCCGCGCACGCTGTGTCGCTGCCAGGTCGTGGCTTGCATGATTTCCTCGATGCTTGCGCCCGATGACCGGCGCAGAAGCGTGAGGACCAGTTCCTGCTTTGTGGCGCGGCCTTGAGATTGTTGGATATCGATTTTAGCCGGCTTGCCAATGGGCGCAGGTTTTGGCGGCGACCCTGATTTCAGGTGGCCGCTAACTTTCTTGGTCGCGCCACGCTTGGACTTCGGGGAGTTTTCGATAGCTGCGGTCGACATGATGTTGGGCTCCGATGGCTCGCGGCGCCGGAATTGACGCTCGCACCACCCGAAGCCCCGCGAGTTGCGAGGCGAGCCCCTGAATGCACTTCCGATCGATACTTGAATCTCGTTTCGTGAATCCGTTCGATCTTCCGCCTTGCAGAGAAAGCTGACATCTGATCGACGCTCGCACCGGCAGCATTGGCCCGCTGACACGAGGTCTGCAGTGCGTCCAGATGCGGAAAGTCGGCGGTCATCTGCTTCGTGCTCAGCGCAGCAAACGACGTTGGACGGATTGCGAGACTCTATTCGATCAGCTCGTCTGCGCGCGCAAGGAGAGTGGGAGGGATGGTGAGGCCAAGCGCCCGCGCGGTCTTAAGGTTGATGGCCAGTTCAATCTTCGTTGGCTGCTGCACAGGCAAATCGGCCGGCTTCGCGCCCTTGAGAATGCGACCTGCGTATTCGCCGCCTATCCGAAACGCATCGGCCAAGCTGGGTCCGTAACCGATCAGGCCTCCAGCTGCCGTAAACTGAGGATATTGACATATGGTTGGGACCGCATGGCGAGCTGCCAGTGCACTGAGTAGCTTGTCCGCAGTGCCATGGAACAAACTGTCACCGGTGACAAGAAGACCGCTGGCTTGCTGGTCAACGAGAGTGGTGAATGCTGTCTCGATCTCGTTTTGGCTGGTTGCATTCACCATTAGCAAGTGTACGCCGAGGTTACGTGCCGAAATTTCTGCCACTCTCGTTTGAGCCCCGATCAGGAAATTCTTAGGGTTGACCAGCACGCCGATTCTTGTAGCACCGGGAATTAGCTCATGCAGTAGCTCGAACCCTTTTGCGATCAATTCCACATCAAGCACGGTTACACCCGTTATATTGCCACCGGGCCGTGCGAGGCTTTTTACGAGGCCAATTTGGACCGGATCCGAGCCAAGAATAAAGATGATGGGGATAGTTTCCGTCGCAGACTGCGCGGCAAGAGCTGTGGGCGTACCCCCAACTGTGACAATCACAGCCACTGGGTGGCTTACCAGTTCAGCCGCCAGAACGGGTAGCCGATCGTATTGACCTTCAGCCCACCGGTATTCGATCGCTAAATTGTCACCTTCGACAAAGCCTGTCTCTTTTAGCCCTCCGCGCAACGCGCGCAAGCGGTCCGACTGCATGTCGGACGACGTGGGGATGAGAAAACCGATCACCGGTTTCAGCTGCTGCGCGCGCACCGCGAGCGGCCACGCAGCCGTGCTGCCGAGTATTGCGATGAACTCACGCCGCTTCATCCGACCCCCCGTCATCCACGACCTGCCGAGACCCACGATATCTGATCTCATATAGAGCGCTCTGGCAATTGCTGCACCGCGTCGCGTGCTGGTCGTCCAGGTCCGTTGTGGGTCTTCGTCGTGTAATAACGCTCCGGGGATGTCTGTGACGGACCGCGACCCGATGATTGTACCGCGACGCGGGCGGGTTGTGGAATTTTTTGCTGATGCCGGTCTGAGCGGCCCCCTGTACTTCGAGTGTGTCGGCAAGGTGATCGAATGAGACGGCGTGATTTCATCACGCTTCTGGGCACTGCCGTCGTTTTTGGGCCGCTCCCCGCGGCGGCGCAGCAGCCGGGAGGAAAATTCCATCGCACTAACCATCCGATGGAAGAAATGATCAAAAACCCGACGTGAAGTCAATCTCTTGGGTGCTGCAGAGCGCATGCTGGTCCGTCTCTGAAGCAAGGAGACTGAACATGGAAAACGTTCAGTACCTGCCGGAACGAAAGCCTCACGCCGCGTGCCTTGGAACAAGGGCAAGCTCGTCGGCGCCAAGCCACCGCTGAAACCAAGCCATGTGTGGTCGATCAGAACCAAATTGCAAATCGAGGGCCGCAAGCGGGATCTCGCGTTGTTCAATTTGGCGATCGACAGCAAACTGCGCGGCTATGACGTTGTTGCTGTCCGCGTCGATGATGTAGCACCGAGCGGCTATTCGATGGATCGCGCGACGGTGCGACAGAAGAAGACAGGTAGACCTGTCGGTTCGAGCTGACGGATCAAACGCGGCAAGCCATCGACGAGTATCTGAGGTTGACCGGCCGAAAGGCGGGGCAGTTCCTGTTTGCCGGTCGTGGCGATGATGAGCGCGGCTTGACGACCCGGCAATCTTTTCATGCGGAATTCCCACTAAAACTTGTTCACGCCGGAGCGGCGGCGCAGCGAATTGGGCTCAAGGTGATCATCGTCGGCTTGAACTGGAGCGGAACGGGCGCGGAGCAACGTCCGACTCTGGTCGGTCGCCAGCCCTTCGTTGATAGGCGTTGCCGTATATCCGCTCCGCCACGCGTGCACCGGAGTCGGAGCCTCGCTCGCAATCGAAGTTCCAGTGCACGCCGAGGTGTACACGGCTCCTATTGTTGTCTTCGATCATTTGATCGATGCTGCTGTAGCTGAGCGGGACATACGGCCGCGGCCGATTGCTGAAATTGTCGATCGATACCCCGTTGAGCTCGTCAGACACAAAATCGATGGAGGGGTTGAGACGGTTGGGATCGACAAGCGTACGCTGACGTTCGGCGCGCACTCTCTTCAAAATGTCGAAGCAAGCGCTCCCGAACGTAGCGTGCCCGGACGGATATGCCGGAAAGTTGGGAGTGAAGGAAGCGAGCTTGTAGGGTAACGCGCGGCTTGCGGGCTCTGGCAGTAGGTTCTCGCTGGCTCCCATTAAGTTTTGTGCGGTGGCGCGAAACTGCGTGTCCTTCCCGAGCGCGAACTGCGTGGGGTTCGTGCGGGGCGATCCGAAGGGCAACCAATCATTGTGAGGATGCCGCAACGACTGCCGTATGCCGGCCACCGGCCGCCACACCCCATAACGGTACTTCGCCTCCCAACAGACAATGCCGGCGTCGGCCATCGCGAGGTTGCACAGGGCCAGCAAACGGGCCATCTCCGCAACCGACATTCCATCGTCCTCGGCGATCTGCCGCACAATCTGGTTGTAGAGGCGCGGTGGTGTCCCAATAAGCCGCGCTCCATCGTAAGCCCAGAAGAGACCGGACCGGATTTGCGCAGGTGTGGCTCGGTCGGCGCGGTAGGCGCCAAGCTGGCGCACCTCTTCGAAGTCGCGCAAATACTCCTTGTCATGTTCCCTAGGAGGCTCTGGCGGGCCGTAGCTGGCAATGTCTCCGAACCGGGGATCGAGCGTCGGCACCTGAGCCCATTGGACCCCGTAAAATCCCTGATCTGCATTGAAAGGATCGACGGTGTGTCCGCGCGGACGAGGCACATAGGGGGTCGGCGTCGCCAGTATGGCGCGCCTGATCGCTGTCCAATCCCAACGTGATGTGAAAGCCTCGTTCCGGGCAAACGCGAGACCGGCTTCCCACGATGGAAGCGCAGCCGGTTCGTACGAGTCCAGGAACCGAAGCCGCTGCGACCCAATGAATTGCGAGTGCGCCGGCGTGCCGAAGATGAACTCCAGGATCCATGCCGCAGCCCCGCCGACGAAGACATCCGGGAAGGCCCGAATAGGAGCGCGACCGCGAACGTACAAACCTTCGAAATCGACCGTGTACGCAGCAGCGACAGCATCAGCCATGACGATGTGCACCAGACCCAGGGCGCGGGCGCTTGCGCATGGGCCTGGAGCGCGCGCGTCTTTCGCGTCGATGCTGTGATCGAGGGCTACAAGTTGTAAGCTCGTCTCGTTCCAGAAGATAATCGGATTGTGGCGTCGTGCGAGATCGAGGCCACGAGTGGCCTCACTGTACCCGCCTAAATTCATCGTCCGCGGTTCGTGCTGCGGCGACAGCTCGTCGGAC
>JANNUW010000453.1:0-3364 GCA_031414095.1 Hyphomicrobium sp.
TACCATCGTAACGGCTACCACAGGTAACATAAAAGGAAGCATTACCCCTATTGGGACTGGCCGCGAAAGCAGCGGTCGATCGGGCGGCAGAATCGCTGCGGGATCTTCGGATCGCAGAAGTGGTCTCGCAGGACCTGGTCATCACCGATGGCAAGGTTCAGGCCTATCGCGTCAAGTTGAAGGTTTCATTCAAGTTTGAGGGCACCAGCTAACGCCAAGCGGTGAGCTGGTGCCTGACGGCGGCCGTCTAGGATGAATACATCTTCGTCCGCGGGTTCTAATCGCGGGATTATTTGCTCTTGGCGGCTTGGGCAATGAGCTGGCCAAGTTCCTGGGCCTGGCGTGCATATGCCTGCATCTGGGTCTGTGCATACCGGCCTTGAAGCGCCAACACTTCCTGTATGTCTTTGGCATTGGCGAGTTCACTTGCCAACCCGAAGCCCGCCTCGGCATTCTGCTTGGCGAATTTTGTCGCCTGCTCTTGAACGGCATTGAACCCCGAAGTCATCTTGTTAGATGACAGCTGCTTCGACCACATATCCATTGCTTGCGTCATGGCGCCCATGAACTGGCCGTAAGCGGTACTTGCCTGCTCGATATTTTTCTGCGCGATGTCTCGCAACTGCTGAGGAATTTCGAACGGGTTATGTGTCATGATTTTTTCCCGGTTTGTTAGGGCCTGTAATCACAGGTCGGTCGATGTATCTTCCCGATGTGTACCATTGCGAGGTCCGACGCGTCGTTGCGGCGGATGACCGCGAACTACTTTTCCGGATTCTATCGTACATCACGATCTCCGTTAAGGTATGACGGCTCGTGGTGGAAAAAGTGAATGAACCAACTAACCGTAGCCAAAACTGGCCTCGGGGAACGGTGGGTGCACGAACATGGTGAGCGTGCGACGGTCCATAGGGATCTGCCCGCCCGTCGCGCCGTACCCAAACATTTCGGCTTCGCCCTCGGAGGACGGGACCTATCATGGGAGCAACACTCTGAGTTCACGACCCACACCTCGTCCTCAATCCGCGATATTGTGGAGCCGTTCTCAGCTCGCGGCGCGTGAAAGACGTCTTCTACTGAGGTAAGATAGCTCGATGATGATTTTGAACGCCAAGATTCTAGATGTGCTCGCACTTGTTGTATTTCTTCTCTGCTGGCTAGGATATGGGCGGGTCGCTACGTGGCTTGCTCTCAAGCGTCCCAGCTTAATGTCGGCGGTAAGATCATTTCGGCAGCGTTGGATTGAAAGGATGTGTGAACGCGAAAACCACACTGCGGACGCGACACTCTTGAGCAATCTCCTCCGCGGCGCGCTGTTTTTTGCCTCGACGACGGTCCTCATTTTGGGCGCCTTGGTGGCTCTGCTTGGCACAGCACCAAAAGTCGCGGAAGTTATCTCGCAACTCCCTTACGCAACGCCGACAGAATCGCGAATTGCCGAAATCAAAGTTTTGATTTTGATCTTCGTGTACGTCTATGCCTTCTTTAAGTTCACTTGGTCGGCATGGCAGTATAATGTTTTGTCCATCCTCGTTGGCGCAATGCCAAAGCCTGAAAGCGACGCACGCGTTCGTAGCGGTTACGCCGAAGCCGCCGCGCGCGTCGCGGCACTCGCGGGAGAGAGTTACAATAACGGCATTCGTGCATACTACTTCTCCATTCCGCTGATGGCATGGTTCATCGAACCACTGCTCTTTCTCAGCGCAACACTCGTAGTCACAATTATTTTATACCGGCGTGAGTTTTATTCCCCGATCTTAATCGCGTTGCAGGAAGCCCGTTCATGAGGCGTAGGTTCGACGCGGTGAAATCAGGGGCACAGGCCCGGCGTCGGAGATCGGCAGCGGCTATGCCATCTACCTGTGGGATGGGTCTGGTGCCAAATTGTTGGGAGAGCTGAGCCGTTTCGAGGATGATGCGTTTTCTGGCGCTGTTTAACGGCGTGAAAGACGGCGATCCGCTCTCCGTGGCTCTGCGACGATGAGACCGTGCCGCGCGCGAAGGCGCTGCACTAGCCGACTTCGCGGTTTGGATCCACTTGGCATTCAACGGCGAGGCCTCGCAACAAGGCTCATGTGTCCTGATCGGGTAACCCGAAGCATCGTTTTCCGCTGAAACT
Source organism: Hyphomicrobium sp. (assembly GCA_031414095.1). Taxonomy (GTDB): domain Bacteria; phylum Pseudomonadota; class Alphaproteobacteria; order Rhizobiales; family Hyphomicrobiaceae; genus JANNFX01. The sequence continues at coordinate 2,120 of JANNUW010000453.1, forward strand.
CCCTATTCAGCCGCCTCCTTATAGTCCTCAAGCGGCGGGCAGGAGCACACGAGGTTGCGGTCGCCATAGACGTTGTCGACACGGTTAACAGGCGGCCAGTATTTGTCGCCGCGGAATGCGCCAGGCGGGAAGCAAGCCGCTTCGCGGGAATAGGGGCGGTCCCAAGCGCCGATGAGGTCTTCGACGGTGTGAGGTGCATTCTTCAGCGGATTGTTTTTGCGATCAATGCGGCCCTCCTCGATGGCGCGCGCTTCCTCGCGGATGGCGAGCATAGCGGAGCAGAAGCGGTCGAGCTCGGCCTTGGTTTCCGATTCCGTCGGTTCGATCATGAGCGTGCCCGGTACCGGCCAACTCATGGTCGGCGCATGGAAGCCGCAGTCGATAAGCCGCTTTGCAATGTCATCGACAGTGACCCCGGCGCTATCCATCAGCGGCCGTGTGTCGATGATGCATTCATGAGCCACGCGACCCGTTCGGCCCTTATAAAGCACCGGGTATGCGCCTTCGAGCCGCCTGGCGATGTAGTTGGCATTGAGAATTGCTATGCGCGTTGCCTGGGTCAGACCACGCCCACCCATCAGCAGGCAATAGCTCCATGAAATCGGCAGGATAGACGCAGAGCCATAGGGCGCCGCAGAGACTGTGAACTCGCGGCCATCCGTTTCTGGATGTCCAGGCAGGAACGGAATGAGATGCGCCTTCACGCCGATCGGCCCCATGCCTGGGCCGCCGCCGCCGTGGGGAATGCAGAACGTCTTGTGCAGATTGAGATGGCTGACGTCAGCGCCGATATCGCCGGGTCGCGCGAGACCCACAAGCGCGTTGAGATTGGCGCCATCGAGATAGACTTGACCGCCGTGCGTGTGCGTGATGTCGCAAATCTCGACCACGGTTTCTTCAAACACGCCGTGCGTCGATGGATAGGTGATCATGCAGGCCGCCAGCCGCTCGGCATGCAATTCTGCTTTGGCGCGGAAATCGGCAATGTCGATGTTGCCTTTTGCATCCGTTACAACAACGACGACCGTCATGCCGCACATCTGCGCAGACGCCGGATTGGTGCCATGCGCCGAAGACGGAATGAGGCAGACGTCTCGCTTGTTATCGCCGCGGCTGCGGTGATACCCGCGAATTGCCAGCAGGCCTGCGTATTCGCCTTGCGCACCGGAGTTCGACTGCATGGAAATGGCATCATAGCCGGTGATGTCGCACAGCTTCTTCGACAGATCGTCGATCAGCTCTTTG
>JANNUW010000454.1:0-2517 GCA_031414095.1 Hyphomicrobium sp.
ATTGACGCCAACAAGATCGAGCCGCTGCAGGGCGAAGGCGGCTACAACATCGCGCCGATCGAATTCATGCGCGGTTTGCGAGCGCTGTTCGACGAGCATGTCAACCTATAAATCGGCCAAGAAATACAGACCGGCTTTGCGCGCACCGGAAAAATGTTCGCCCTCGAACATGCCGGCGTCAAAGCCGACGTGGTGACGCTTGCCAAGGGCCTCGCTGGCGGCCTGCCGTTATCCGCCATCACCGGCCGCGCCGATGTGATGGAAGCGGCGAGCCCTGGCGGCTTAGGCGGCACTTACGCCGGCAATCCGGTCGCCTGCGCGGCCGCCCATGCCGTGCTCGACATCATCGAAGACGAAAAACTTTGCGATCGCGCGAACGTCATCGGCAAGATCATCATGGATCGCTGCAGCGCTCTGCAAACGAACTCCAACTTGAATTGTATCGGCGACGTGCGCGGCCTCGGCGCCATGTGCGCTGTTGAACTCGTCAAGGACAGCACAAGTCACGAGCCCGCCCCCGCGCTGACGGCGCAGCTCTTGAAGTCAGCCGCCGAGCGCGGTCTCATTCTTTTGTCGTGCGGGACCTATGGCAATGTCATTCGTTTTCTCGTGCCCCTGACCGCTAGTGATGATCTGGTGCGCGAAGGCATGGATTTGTTTGCGGCAAGCCTGACGGACGCGGTGGGCAAGGTTGCGTAACTCGAAAGAGCCACGCCCTTGCTCACCGCAGCCGTGCCGCCAAGAAATGAATTTTTGCAAGTTGATGCGGAGGACCGCCGATGAACGTTCAGCTCAAGACCAATGACCTCGAAGCGTTCTGGATGCCCTTCACATCCAACCGGCAATTCAAGAAAGCCCCGCGCCTGTTCGTCTCGGCCGAGCGCATGCACTACACGACCGACGACGGCCGCAAGGTGCTCGACGGTACGTCCGGTTTGTGGTGCGTGAATGCAGGCCACTGCCGGCCAAAGATCGTAGAGGCCATTCAGAAGCAGGCGGCAACGCTCGATTTCGCCGGCACTTTCAGCATGGGCCACGTCAAGGCGTTCGAGTGTGCATCGCGGCTGACCAACATCGCGCCGACGGGCTTCGACCATGTGTTCTTTACGAACTCAGGCTCGGAATCGGTCGAGACCGCGCTTAAAATGGCGCTCGCCTATCACCGCGCCAAGGGCAACGCGACGAAGGTGCGTTTGATCGGGCGCGAGCGCGGCTATCACGGCGTCAACTTCGGCGGCACTGCCGTCGGCGGCATCGCCAACAACCGCAAAATGTTCGGTGCCCACGTCGCCGGCGTCGATCATCTGCGCCACACGCACGATCTGGCGCGCAACGCCTTCACGCGCGGCGAGCCTCTGCATGGCGTCGAGTTGGCCGAAGATTTGGAACGCCTTGTTGCCTTGCACGATGCGTCGACGATTGCGGCTTGCATCGTCGAGCCGGTCGCGTGCTCTACGGGCGTGCTCATTCCGCCCAAGGGCTACCTGAAGCGGCTGCGCGAAATCTGCACCAAGCACGACATCGTGCTGATCTTCGATGAAGTGATCACCGCCTTCGGCCGCATGGGCACGAATTTCGGCGCCGATTATTTCAGCGTGACGCCCGATCTCATCACGACGGCCAAGGGCATCACCAACGGCACCATTCCGATGGGCGCGGTGTTCGTGACCGGCCAGATTCACGACGCCTTCATGACGGGGCCGGAATGGATGCTCGATTTCTTCCACGGCTACACGTACTCGGGCCACCCGATGGCGTGCGCGGCCTCGATCGGCACGCTCGACACCTATCAGGAAGAAGGTCTGCTGACACGCGCGGCTGAGCTGGCGCCCTACTGGGAAGAGCAACTGCATTCGCTCAAAGGCCTGCCGCACGTCATCGACATCCGCAACATCGGATTAATCGGTGCTATCGAATTCGATCCCATTCCAGGCGAGCCAACGAAGCGCGCCTACGACCACTTCGTCAAAGCCTTCGAGAACAATCTGCTGGTGCGCCAGACCGGCGATATCATTGCGCTCTCACCGCCTCTCATCATCTCGAAATCCGAAATCGATCAGCTGTTCGAAACGCTGACCATGGTGCTGAAGGCTGATTACTGATGCAAACCATCCAGAACGCGATTGACGGCCGCCGGGTGACGTCGGCGTCCAAGCGCACGCAGCCCGTGTTCAATCCGGCGACGGGCGAGGCGTCCGCGACGCTGCCGCTGTCGACGCTGGAAGAGGTGAACGCTGCCGTCGCCGCTGCGAAGAGGGCCGCACCCGCATGGGGTGCCACGCCGCCGATGAAGCGCGTGCGCTCGATGTTCAAGTTCAAGGAGCTTCTGGAAAAGCACGCCGACGAGATCGCGCGCGCCATTTCCAACGAGCACGGCAAGACCCACGCCGACGCGCTCGGCGAACTTTCGCGCGGCATCGATGTCGTCGACTTCGCTTGCGGAATTCCGCATCTCTTGAAGGGCGAATTCTCGCGCAACGTCGGCCCCGAAATCGATAGCTGGTCGGATCGCCAGCC
>JANNUW010000455.1:0-14634 GCA_031414095.1 Hyphomicrobium sp.
AAAAACGCGTCGTCCGAGAGATCGAGCTGCATAACGGCTTCAGTCACGGCCATTTGATGAATCGCAAGAGCGGTCTCCGCAATCACGACCGGCAACGTCTCGACGTTTTCAGCGCTTGAGTTCGCCTCTCCATCGTCTTCGATGCCGACCGTGTAATTCCGGGCCTCGCTGTCGGCCACGCGTGGTTGTGCCCGGCCGATATGATGATTTCTAATGCGCCGCTTGTGCCGCCGCAGCCGCTTTTCCAGATGTTCGATCGCGCTATCGACGCTCGCATAAGCCGTGGCGCCGTCGCCCCGCGCCTCCAGCATGAGGCCGCTTTTGAGCCTGATCGAACATGCGGTGCGAAACAGCGATTTCTCTTTTTCCAGCCGCACGTGGCTGGCGCTCTCCGTGCCAATGTATTTGCCCAGCATGCTCTCGATTTTGTCGCCGACGTAGGCCTTGAAGGCATCGCCCGCGTCAACGTTCTTGCCGGTGATTTGAAGGGTCATGTGGTTGTGAGAAAACCTTGCTGTTGGCGATCCAGGTGATAAGCCGGTTCAGACGTCTAAGGCCCCACTCACGGCGCTTGAAAGCTGAGCGGAATGGTAGTTCGCAATGGCTGAGGAGTCAATTGTGGCAGGCCCCAAATCCTTCTCAAATCTCGCCAACCTTGACACCTAGTCCTTTGAAGAAATGCGCTAACTGGGCCGCTCGGTGCGCTCGCAAAACTGCTTTTCGCGACGTCTTTGCACCGATGACGGAATGCGCATGGCCTCGCGGTACTTGGCAACCGTGCGCCGCGCGATGTCGACGCCGTCGCCCTTGAGTCTATCGACGATCATGTCGTCTGACAAAACCTTGCGCGGCGTCTCGCCGTCGATCAGCAGTTTGATGCGGTGACGCACGGCTTCGGACGAATGTGCTTCCCCATCTCCCGACGACTGGATGGCCGAGGTGAAGAAGTATTTGAGCTCGAAGATCCCCCGCGGCGATGACATGTATTTGTTGGACGTGACGCGCGATACGGTCGATTCATGCATCGAGATCGCATCGGCGACGGTTTTCAAGTTGAGCGGACGCAAGTGCTGTACGCCGTGCGTGAAAAACGTATCCTGCTGGCGCACGATCTCTTCGGCCACCCGCAGGATGGTGCGCGCGCGTTGATCCAAACTTTTCACGAGCCAGTTGGCCGTCTGCAGGCAGTCGATCAGATAGTCTTTGTCTTTGCTGTCTTTCGCGGTCTTGGTGACCTTCGACAGATACGCGCGGTTGACGAGCACGCGCGGCAGCGTTTCGCTGTTGAGCTCCAAAAGCCAACTGCCATCGGACGCGGCGCGGACCAGAATGTCGGGCACGATCGGCTGCACATGGACGAAGCCGAACTTGAGGCCGGGCTTGGGATTAAGGCGTTTGATCTCGTCGATCATGTCCGACAGTTCGTCGGCATCAACGCCGAGGGCGCGTTTGAGGCCCGCCAGATTGTGCGCGGCCAGCATCGGCAGATTGTCGAGAAGCGCCGCGATCTGCGGGTCGTAGCGGTTCTGTTCCTTCAACTGTAAGGCTAGGCACTCGGCTAGAGTGCGCGCGAAAACGCCGGGCGGATCGAAGGTCTGCAACTGGGCGAGTACCTCGGCAACGAGGGAAGCGGGTGCCGCCAGCTTTTCGGCGATGACGCCGAGCTCGCCGACCAGATATCCGGTGTCATCGACCATATCGATGAGATGTTGCCCGATGAGCCGCTCGATGGCGCCGGTAAATGCCAGCGGCAGTTGGCTCGCGAGATGATCTTTCAGCGACACGACTTCGGCAACGTAGGACTCGAGGTTCGAGTCCTCGCCATCGAATGACCCCGATTGCGGGCGCAAAGATGCCCAGCCCGCAGCATTGGCATCGGCTGCCATGTCGGACGCTGTCGCATCGGGAAAGACGTTTTCAAATTCGGTGTCGAGACTGGCCGCAGCTTCCGGGCCGGCTTTTTCGAGGTTTAACCAGGGCTCGTCGGCGGGCGATCCGTTGCCATCGCTGCTGACGTCGGGCTGGGCTTCGGCCGTGCGCTCGAGGCGGTCGTCCGTCGCTGGCAATGCGGACGGAATTTCGGGTGCTTCGTCGCGTTCGAGTAAAGGATTGCGTTCGAGTTCAGTCTCGACGAACTGCGTGAGTTCCATATTGGAAAGCTGCAATAGCTTGATGGCTTGCTGCAGCTGTGGTGTCATCACCAACTGCTGGCCTTGCCTCATTTCTAGCTTGGCAGAAATTCCCATGACCCGACGCTTTTACGCTGCTGTGAGCTTCAGTCCGACACGGGCCCCAGGTTTAATCAACGGCCGTTAACGAACATGTCTCCAAGGTACACCCGCCGGACGTCTTCGTTGGCTATGATTTCTTCCGGCTTACCTTGTGTCAGAACTTGACCATCGTAGATGATGTACGCGCGGTCAATCAGGCTCAGGGTCTCGCGCACGTTGTGGTCGGTAATGAGTACTCCAATGCCGCGGTCGGTCAAATGGCGAACGAGATCCTGAATGTCGCCGACGGCGATCGGATCGATGCCGGCAAACGGCTCGTCAAGCAATATGAACGACGGCCGCGAGGCCAGCGCGCGCGCGATTTCGCAACGTCTGCGTTCGCCACCCGACAGGGCCAGCGATGGCGACTTGCGCAACCGCGTGATTTTAAATTCTTCGAGCAAGCTTTCGAGCTGTTCCTGACGCCGCCGTTTGTCTTTTTCAACAAGTTCGAGCACCGCCATGATATTTTGCTCGACCGTGAGACCGCGAAAAATCGAGGCCTCCTGCGGCAGGTAACCAATTCCTAACCGTGCGCGCTGGTACATCGGCAGCCCGGTGACATCATCGCCGTCGATGGTGATTTTGCCGGAGTCAGCCGGGACGAGCCCGGTGATCATGTAAAAGACGGTAGTCTTACCGGCGCCGTTAGGGCCCAGAAGCCCGACCGACTCTCCGCGCCCGACGGCCAGGCTCACGCCCTTGACCACCATGCGTTTTTTGTAGGTTTTCTGAACATGGGCCACCGTCAGCCAGCCCTCGGCGCCGCGTGAATAGCCGCCATCGTCCGGCTCGGGCCCACCGGCGCCGTTGACCGGTGCAGCGCTGTCTTTCGTGCGCGATAGCAGATTTGAAAACGATGGAAGCTTCACGGTCGTTCAATGTCTCCAGACGCTTGGCCGGCACGCCAAACCAGGGTGGCCGTTGTTGTGATGGACTGTCAACCGGATGTCACTTCAGTTGTCGGGTTGTAGCCCGGTGCCAGCCGTTGACGGCGAGGGTGCCGTTTGGGCCTGCCAGGGCGTTTGCGCGTCAGGAGCACCGGGTGCTGCAGACTTTTTCTTATCTTTGTCTTTCTTGTCGTCTTGAGCCTGTTTCAACTCGCCAGGAAAAAACACCGCGCTGGGCCGGCCGCGGTTGGCGTTGGCGCCTTCGATAGGCTCTTTCGTACTCCATCCGCCGCCGCCCGGCACGGCTACGGCCTGCGCGGGAGCGGTTTCGATGGTGCTTTCGCCGCTCACCGTATCGATCACAAGCCGCGTGCCGCGCACCATACTGCCACCCTTGGACAGCACGACTTCGCCACCGACGACGATTGTGCCCGCTTTGGCGTCATAGTCCGCCCAGTCGCCGTCGACGGACTGGCCATCTTTAGAGGTCACGTTGACTTTGGTGTTGGCTCGGATGTGCGTCAGTTCGGTCGACGTTTTTTTGGCGGCTTGGCCAGCGGGCGGCTTTGCGGGCTCGGCGGCCGGCGCGGTCACATCGGCCAATTTTATGTCGCCGCTGTAGGTTGCGACCAACTCGGGGGTCTTGATCACGAAATCGCCCTGCACGGCTTTGACGTCGCCACGGAACACCGCAACTTTTTTAGTGTCGTTGACATCGAGCTGATCGGCATCGATGTCGATGGGCGCGTTGGGATCGGTTTTGAAAGCCCCGGCAGCTCCCTTGTCGGCGTTATCAGCGGCCGGCTTGATCTTGCGTTTGCCTTTGCCGTTGGGTTTGTCGGTGACTTCGCCACGTACCAAATGTGCTGCGATGCGGCCTGGACCGCTGCCCGCACTGGGCGGCGAAGTCAGGAGCGTCGTGCCGTCTTTGCGATTGATAAACAGGCGGCCGCCCTTCAACTGATTTTGTCCCTGCAAGACGGTCACATTGCCGGTCAGGAGCGCGGTGTCGGCGGCTTGATCGAGATCGAGCCGTTCGCTCATTGCCTGACGATCGATCCCCGACTGCATGATGACATTTCCGATCAGGCTGCCTGTCTGTGAGGTCGCATCAAACTCCATGGCATCGGCGGTGACGCGGTCCTGAACGCCCCTCAGCATCACAACCGGTCCTTTGGCCACAATGCGCTTTATCTTGCCGCCGGGCGACGTGGCGTCTGCCGCCGCAGCCGGCGTTGCCGTGGGAAGACTGGCACCGTCATATGTCACAGTCAGTTCGGGCGTCTGCAACGATTGATCGTTTTGGATGGCCTTAACGTTGCCCGTGAAGACAGCGGTCTGTTGCGCATCTTTGACGTCGAGCCGGGCCGAAGTGATGTCGAGGGGCGCGTCGGATGCGGCGAACATCTGGTTCGCGCTTACCGCGGCCGCCGCATCCGCAACCAGCCCTTTGGTGGTGCTGGGATTCTGCGGGATCATGCGCGCCACGACATTGTCGGCAAAGGTTACTTCGTGGGCTTTGTGGCGGAGCGTCATGGTGTTGGAACGAACGGTGCCGCCTATGAACTCGACACTGACGGGTTCTTTGCTGACCAGAATATTGTCCTTGGCGGTCAGCGTCGCCCGCGTCAGCGTGGCCTTGAACCCGCCTTGCGACGCCACATCGATTTTTTCATAGAGTTCGAGCACCTTAGAGGTGCTGTCGTAGTCTCCCCGCGTCGCGGAAAAAAGCGTCTTGGATTTGTCCAGCTGAACGAGGCTGCCGGTGATGCCGATGAGTTTGATCAGTTTCAGGTTCGTCGGATCCTGTTGCGCGGTTTTGGAATCGAGCACGTACGTGGCGCCGTCTTTGCCAAAGCCCTCGTAGTGCGGATTGGCCATCGCCAACTCTTCGGGAATGATGCGTGGAATTGAGATTTGCGGCAGACTGTCCCCCACACCGGAAGTCTTGAGCACGGTCGAGGCGTATCCCGTCACGAGCAGCACGGACGTCAATGGCAGAAGCACCCGAAGCACCCGCACGCGCAGTGTATGGCGGCGCGCGCGCCCCATTCTCTGCGTGCGGTGGAGTACCGTGACAAAGCCCGCGCCCGCCAGGCGCGCGCCGTCTGTCTGATCTTCCAAATGTGTTGCGATGGACATGCCCAGTCTTTGCGCCGCCTGGATCTTATCCAAGCCGCTTCACGGCCTGAACTTTGGTTTTGCTGCCCGGTAGTGCGCTTGGCGCGGGCAAGAAGGCGCCGACGATTTTGGCCAACTGTTTCAGTGGCCTGCAATTTGGGAGATATTGGGACCTAACTCAAGTCAGGAGCCGGGTTTTGCCATAGTTTTTCGGCTCACTTTGCGAATCGCTGCGAGCTGCACGGGGTGACGTGAGGGAATCGTCAAGTGTTTGTATTAATGAGAAAAAACGTCTTCTTCTGGGAATCCGGCCAAGTCCATTTTGGCGCGCACGGGGAGAAATTTGAAGGCCGCCTCGGCAAATTCCCGGCGTCCATCGCGGTCGAGCATCATGTCGAGCCGGGCCTTGATGGCGTGCAGATGCAGCACGTCGGAGGCTGCGTACGCGAGCTGCTGCTGGGTCAACTGAGCAGCGCCCCAGTCTGAGCTTTGCTGTTGCTTTGACATTTCAAGACCCAGGATCTCGGCGGCAAGCTCCTTGAGACCATGCCGGTCGGTGTACGTGCGCACCAGTTTCGAAGCGATTTTCGTGCAGTAGATGGGCGTCGTGACAACGCCGAGATACTTTTCCATGACCGCTACGTCAAAGCGGGCGAAGTGGAAAATTTTTAAGACCGCGGCATCGCTCATCAGGGCCTTTAGTCTCGGCGCGTCATACAAAGCCCGATCGAGCTGCACGAGATGCGCGCTGCCGTCGCCTGCCGACAATTGCACGAGACAGAGGCGGTCGCGGTGCGGGTTGAGCCCCAGCGTTTCGCTATCGACCGCGACGCTGGCGCCAAACGAGAGGCCGCCGGGCAAGTCGCCCTTGTGGAGATGAATCTGCGGGGCGGCCATGGGGAAAAACCAGACGTTGGTGGATGAACGGCCAGCGCTCAACCGACGGGAAAGCCAAAATTCGCTTCAGAAAAAAAGATGGTGCCCAAAAGAGGACTCGAACCTCCACGCCTTGCGGCGCTGCTACCTGAAAGCAGTGCGTCTACCAATTCCGCCATTTGGGCCGAGCTTAGGGCTCGAAGTTCGAGGAGTTAGTGGCACCGCGCGCGGTTGTCAATTGAAAGCGGGCCGACTAGGAAGATCATAGCGCTCAGGGTCATGCTCTGGGTTGTGCCAAGCCGTTCGCATTAAAGGACAACTGCAGATGAGCAACGGCGGCCAAACGCCCGGACTGGTGACGATCTTCGGCGGCTCGGGCTTCGTCGGGCGCTATGCAGTGCGGACTTTGGCGCAGGCGGGTTGGCGTATCCGCGCGGCCTCGCGCCGTCCCGATCTCGCCGGCTATCTGCAACCCATGGGCGGCGTCGGTCAAATCCTGCCGGTGCAGGCAAATTTGCGCTACCCCGCCTCGGTGGCGCGCGCCGTTGAGGGCGCTAAGGCCGTTGTCAATTGCGTCGGGCTGCTGGCGCCGGGCGGCGCTCAGAGCTTTGCAGCCGTGCACGTCGCCGGGGCCAAAGCCGCCGCCAAGGCCGCGCGCGAAGCCGGTGTCGAGCATTTCGTCCATGTCTCTGCCATTGGTGCCGATAAAAAGGCCTCAGCGCGCTATGCGCGCTCAAAAGCTGACGGCGAGGCAGCGGTGCTGGAAGAGTTTCCCTCGGCAATTATCTTGCGGCCCTCGATCGTATTCGGACCGGAAGACGAATTCTTCAACCGCTTTGCTGCCATGGCGCGCGTGTCGCCCGTGCTGCCTCTGATCGGCGGTGGGCGCACAAAATTTCAGCCCGTTTATGTGGGCGACGTCGCCGAAGCGATCGCCAAATGCGTTGCAGGTGTTGGCCGGCCGGGAGCGACCTACGAGTTAGGCGGCCCAGAAGTGCTCAGTTTCCGCGAGCTTTTGGACCGGACGCTGCTTTACAGCGGACGGAACCGTGGCTTCCTGCCGTTGCCATTCTGGGCGGCCAAACTGCAAGCCGTGCTGACGTGGCCGTTGCCCAACGCGCTGCGGCCGGTGACGCTCGACCAAGTGAAATTGCTTGAACGCGACAACGTGGTGAGCACACTGGCAGCCGACAAAGGGTTGACGCTTACAGGACTTGGTCTTCTCAATCCCAAATCGGTCGACAGCATCGTGCCGGCATACCTCGAACGCTTCAAGGCGAAGGGCCAGTACTCTCATTATCGCGTCTGACGTGATGGCGTAAAAAAGCCCCGGCGCTCGGCAGCCGGGGCTTTTTGTATATTTGGGATCGCAGGCAAGCAGTCGGCTTTAGTGAATCGAGGCAATCAGCAGCTCGCCTTCCATGGCATGGCTCAACGCGGCCTGCTTGGTATCGGTCAGCGCAATCGGCGTGCCGTCGGCTGCATGCAACGCATAGAGGTTGATGCCTGACGGAAGCTCGTTGGCCGCGGGAAACATCCGCTGAGCTTCGCCGGCTGTCAGCGTTTTGATGTAGGCCACGTGACCGCCGCCAAGCTTGGCGAGCTCAAACTGGCTCATGGCACCAGCTTGCTCGTCTGACTTGCGGCTCTTGACCCGTTTCGTTGTAGTCGTGTTCATGACGATACTCCTCTATTCTGGAGGGGATCGAGAGGCACGGGTCGGGAGCGGTACCAAAAAGCACCCTGCCCATCACCTATGGTCTGCCGATTCCAGATCAATTGCTGTAGCGCGGCGGCATCTACAGCTTAGATTTGTCCACCGATTTCAAGCGCGCGGTGTCGAGCGCGCGTTCGGGAGAAATTTCGATCTTTCGCACCAGACGGTCTGGTTCGAAGCGCTCGAGGTCGACGGCGAGGAGCCCGTTGGCGAGATCTGCCGATTTAACCTCGATGCCGTCAGCCAGCACGAATGTCCGCTGAAACTGCCGGGCTGCTATTCCACGATGGATATATTCGCGCGACTTGTCGTCGGATTGACGGCCGCGAATGGTCAATTGTTTGTCTTCGACGGTAATTTCAAGATCACACCGTGTGAAGCCAGCGACCGCCAGGGTTATGCGCAGGATTTCGGCCGCGCCATTTACGGTAGCGACGCGCTCGATATTATAAGGCGGGTAGCCCTCCCCGGAAGACTTTCCGGCCCGGTCGATCAGGCGCTCGATCTCCTCAAACCCCAGGAGCAAAGGGTTCGACAGCATAGGCATTCGTGTCATGGCGTTGAAAGTCCTCTAAAAGAAGCGACCTTCCCGATAGGCATTCCTGTCACAGCCCCCGGAGGCAGCTTTGACAGGGAGTTCGTCGTCTCGACCATTGATATGGGGCAATGGCAGACAACTTCAAGAGCTTCAGCGCCCGGGCCGGCGGTGGCGCGGAATATGTTTGCCGCGGAAGCCTTTCATCGGCGCTGCGGTTCCGCGTTTGCCTTCACTCAGCATTTCAAATCTGAGCGCGCCGGCGGATGCGATGGCTTCGACGAGCCGCACCGAGACATTGTCGCCCAAGCTGTACGTTTCACCAGTCCTGTTGCCCACCAGCGCGTGCGCCGCTTCGATGTGGTTGAAAAAGTCGCTGCCAAGGGTCGAAACCGGAATGAAGCCGTCGGCTCCGGTGTCTTTGAGTTTGACGAACAGTCCCGAGCGCGTCACGCCTGCGATGCGTCCCTCGAACGTGGCCCCGATGCGGTCAGCTAAATGGTGCGCGATGAGCCGGTCGACGGTTTCGCGTTCGGCGGCCATGGCGCGGCGTTCGGCGTCTGAGATGGCGCGGCACACTTCGGCAAACTTCGGAATCTCGCTGTCGTCGAGACCGCCGTCACCCAGTTTGAGCGCGCGCACGAGAGCTCGGTGCACGAGAAGATCGGCATAGCGCCGGATCGGCGATGTAAAATGCGCGTACCGTGCAAGATGCAAACCGAAATGCCCGGCATTTTGCGGATTGTATTCGGCCTGGGCCTGAGCCCGCAAAACCACTTCGTTGATAAGTTCGGGCACCGGCATCGTTTTGGCTTTGGCGAGAATGCGATTGAAGGCCGCCGGCTTCAACTCGCCCGCATGCGGCACTTTCAAATCGAGCGTTTCGAGAAAGTCGCGCAGACCTTTCAGCTTTTCGGCGGAGGGCGGCTCGTGAATACGAAATGCGACCGGCGTCTTCTTGGACTCGAGCGTCTCGGCGGCGGCCACGTTGGCCTGGATCATCATTTCCTCAATGAGCCGGTGCGCATCGAGCCGCTCGGGCACCACGACGCCGGAGATGCGGCCCTCTTTGTCGAGGATGATTTTACGCTCCGGCAAATCGAGATCAAGCGGTTCGCGCCGGTCGCGCGCGGCCTTGAGTGCGCCGTACGCTGCCCACAGCGGCCTCAGCGCCGTTTCCAGCAAGGGCTCGCACTTTGCCGAGGGCCGGCCGTCGATCGCGGCCTGCGCTTCCTGATATGAAAGTTTTGCCGGCGAGCGCATCATGGCGCGCATGAACGTGTGCGTGCGCTTGTTACCTTGCTGATCGAAGATCATGCGCACGGCGAGGCACGGCCGGTCCTGCCCCTCGCGCAGCGAGCACAGATCGTTTGAGATTTTTTCCGGCAGCATCGGTACCACGCGGTCTGGAAAATAGACCGAGTTGCCGCGCAGCTGCGCCTCTTTATCGAGCTTGCTGCCGGGGCGGATGTAATGGGCGACATCGGCGATGGCTACGATAACAACGTGGCCGCCTTTGTTCTGAGCGTCGGGGTCGGCTTGCGCGAACACCGCGTCGTCGTGATCGCGAGCGTCGGCAGGATCGATTGTCAGCAGATCTACACCGCGCAGGTCGGTGCGCGATTTCATATCGAGCGGCGGGAGATGATCGAGTTCTCGCATCACGCTCGCCGGAAAATCGTCGGGAATGCCATGCGCGTGGATGGCGATAAGACTGATCTTGCGTTCGTCTTGCGGATTGCCAAGCGTTTCCAGAACGCGGGCCTGGGGTGTCGAGAAGCGTCCTTTGCTGCGAAAGTCGAAGCGGACGAGATCGCCGTCCTTGGCGTCGCCTTCGTCGCCGTTGCTGATGGACCACGATTTCAATTCTTTGCGGCTGACAGGATCGATCGAGCCGCCACCGCGCGCCGCCTTGCGGAATATGCCGACGAGGCGGCGCGTATCGCGCGGGAGCTTTTTGATCGTTTCGCCTTCGTAATGCGGCTGGCCGCTGGCGGCATCGGCGATTGGCTTCAGGCGCGCCAGGACATGATCACCGACGCCGATGATCTGCTCGTCGCTGCCAGGCTCGCGGGCAAGCGTCGGGATCAAGATTTGCGGCCGCTCGCCATCGGCCCGGTCCCAGACGAGTGGCTGGGCCAGCAGATCGCCATTGCTGTCGCGCCCGGTCACTTCGAGAGTGGCAACGGCGGATAGTTTTCCTTTTTGGCGGAATTCTTTGCGATTGCCGGCAATTTTACCTTCGCGCGCGAGTTCGATCAGCGTTCGCTTCAAGGCGATTTTGCCGCCGCCCGTGATGCCGAACGCGCGCGCGATTTCGCGCTTGCCCGCTTTGCTCTCAGCAGTGCTGAGAAAATCGAGAATGTCGTCTTTGGATGGAAGGCTCGGCCGGACGGCGGCAGCCTTAGGCGGTTTTTTGTCAGTCACACGTTTGCCAGTCACACGGGGGATCCTGATCGGTCTCGGTGTGCAGCCTTACCAATTAAGACTGGTCGAAGCCAGCGCAAGAGTTTGGCCTGGATAGCGGCCTTCAGATGGTTTTCGGGCTGGCAAAGGGGTGCAGGGATTTCGCCTGCAAGACCATAAGGCGCAGGGCCTTACGAACCGGCGGCGGCAGGCGCTTGGTGGCCTGTTTGATCTGTTCGCGCGCCTGGGCCAGGAAAAGCCGCGTGAAAATGTGACCGCGAACCGACGAGGCCAGCGCCCAATCGCAAACGTCGACATACTGATCGCACCATTCGTATTTATAGGCGTCGCCTGGTGCCAGTAGGTCGAACGCCTGATAGCCGTTGGTCACGGCATAGTGCAGGCAGTCTTCCAGCAGCAGAACGCCGGCACCGGTTTTCTCGCGGGCCACATCGTATGCAAAAATGTGCCCTGCAAGGCGTCGATCGCTTTCGATCGCGACCATGATCGCGGCGGCCGTGCCGTCGACCTCCAAAGCAAATACGCGGATGCCGGCGCTGCCCGAAGTTGCCTCGGATGCCGCTTTGAAAAAGCCTTCAAAGCGCTGATCGTGCAGGGCCGACGAGATCAGGCCCTTAGATTGGAGCCAGGCCCGTTTCAAGCCGATGGCTTGCTGCACGAGCGCGACAGCCTCGGGCCCGCCCGTGTGGTTGACGAATTCAACGGCGCCTATTTCCTTGAGACGGCGCAGCAAGCGTCGGCGGTTCTTGCGGGCTTTGACCGGCGAGCGCTTTTCAAAATCGGCGACCGACGCATAACCTTGCGTGACGATGAAGGGCGCTTGTTCGCACAGTGTTGCGACCGCGTTTTGCTTTTTCAAAAGCGGCGCGACGACGGCGTCGGCGCGGACCTTGCGCAGTGCGACAACGTCGGGCGCCAGCCGTGCCATGATCACGGCCCAGCTTTCGTCCAGCAGCTTTTGTGTCGCGCCGGAGGCTTCGACAAGCACGTCGCCGTATTGGCTGACCGGCTGGCCCATCCAATGAAGATAGGTCATGCCGGCCATGCTTTTGGTGACGAGCGGCCAGATGATGACGGCATGTCCGTCGCGCCGTCCGACAACGACGGTCAGCTCAACGCCGAGGGGATGCGAGACGCTCGCGTGATAGTGACAGAGCCAATGCCGGTTCCAGGCAAAGTCGAGGAAGGGTTGTGATTTGGCGGCGCTGGTTGCGTAGAGGTTGTTCCAGTCGTCGCGAAGGGCATCGAATTGGACTTCGTCGCGCACGACTTCGTATGCGATGGCGGCTGCGGCGAGCGGTGCAGTCACGCTGGCGTCCGCATCACCTGAACGCTTTGCGAGATGCGCCATGCCGCTGACGTTCGGTGGCCGCGCGCCTTGCGCCCGTGCCAACACAAACAGGTTAAGCCCAAGCTCGCGACGCGCCGTTCGCCAGTTGAGGGCGGACGCGGTCGCAAAGGCGCACGCGGTCGCGGTGGCGGCGCCAAACGCGCCCCAGTGTGGAATGAGCAGCAGGTTGAGGACAATCGAAACGGCAGCTGCGGTGGCAAACGAGCGGGCGCAATCGTTTTGGCGGCCCAGCATGTTGAGCACAAATTCCGACGGTCCAGTCGCTGCGCGCGCCATCAGGCCAACCGACAAAATGAGCATCGCGGGATAGGCGCCGGCAAACTCGCTGCCAAAGAGGCGCAGCAGAAACGGGCCGGCTGCGAGCACCGCACTCGTAACCGCGAGCGATGGCCAGAATGTCCACTGCACGGCTTCGCGTGTCAGGCGTTGCAAGCCCTCATGGTCGCCTAACGCGCCTGCCGTTGCAAAGCGTCCCGAGTAGGCGCTGCCGACGGCATAGTGGACAAACAGCGCCAAGCATGTGGTCTTGGCGGCGGCGTAGTAGATGCCGACTTCCTCGGGCGGACGCAGCGCATTGAGCAGCAACACGTCGGCGTTCTGCAAGACCAGCTCGGAGCCGCTGACGGCGAGCAAAGGCAAGGACACTTTGAGCCAGAACGGAAACGCGAACGCGGCCGTACCCGCCGGAACCGTGTCTGTGATGCGTCGCTGGATGAGACCGGACTGCACGATGGCCGTCAGCCAAGTGGCGGCAAGCGCACAGGCCATGGCCGTGACGGCCGACGCTGGCAATGCCAAGGAATAGGCAAGGGCCGCCGTCAGCAGCAAGAGCGCGGGGCGCAGAATGTAAGGGGGAGCGATGCTCTCGAACGTCCAGCCTTGCCCGCGCCCAAGACCATCTTGTGCTTCGGTCAGTGCGTAAGCCGGCAGGCAGGCGAGAGCCAGAGCTGCGGCCACGACAAATTCGTGATCGCTGGTTTTGGCGGCAAGCCAAAGCGCCAAGCCGCCGGCAGCTGCCACCGTCAAGCCACCGGCAATCGCGATAAAGCGTCCGCCGATCAACAGACCGCGCAATTCGGCAAGCGCATTGGCCGCCCGGTATTGCGGCACCAATCGCATCATCGCCGTGCTCATGCCCAGATGCGACAGGCCGCCGGCGACCAGCACCACGGACCACAGCGCAACGTACAGGCCGTAGTTGCCCGCGCCGATCCAACGCGCCAGTATGATCTGCGACACGAACAACAACCCCGCGCTCAATACGCGGATGCTGAAGACGCCGAGTGCATTGCGCCTGACCGACAGCGAATGAGCGGGATTTAACTGCGACGATAATCGTGCACGAACACCGTGCCACCGGTTCAAGGGCGTGGTTTGGCCGCTCGCGCTCCGGCAAGCGTCGCAGCCGGAAGTGTCGGCTGGTGAATACGTCTGCTCGTTCGTCTCCGGTAGCGTTGCATGAGTGTGCTGGAGGGCAGCACGCAATCCGTTCATGATCGCGCCCCGCCCGTTAGCTCAGACGGTGGCTGGGAGCTGCGCCCGCCGAGTACGTGTTTGGCGGGTTGGCGCATCTTCGACAGCGTGTTCCAAAGCAAGAACGGCAATCCGCTGAGGAGCGCCGATATGAGGCGCTGATCCTGATAGGCCCCGTTCAACGAACACCTCGGCAATGCCATCAAGCTGTTCTGGTGGCGGCTTTCGATCAGCCCCTTCTGCATCGTAACCGCCGAGGCAAAGCCCGCCTGCCCAGCGAGGTCGAAGTCGCGCGGTCCAGCGCTGTTCAGATCGCCGTAGGGATAGCAGAAATGGCGGCACGGCCGCTTGAGTTCGTGTTCGACGCGCGCTTTGGAAGCGAGCAATTCTTCAAGCGCGGCATGAGCCGTTAGTTTGGCGAGCGCGAAGTGTGTCACCGTGTGCGCGCCGATGTCTGCTATCGGACTGCGGGCCATGCCGCGCAGCTCGTCCCAACTCATGATGAGATCGGCGCACACGCTCGATACGTCGACGCCCGTGCGCGCGCAAAGTTTGCGCACGAGGAGACGCGCGGCCTTCTCGTCCATTTGCCGTAAGCGCCAATATATGCGCCGGTAAGTTTTGTCTTTGTCCTGGGCCGCCGCACAGTTCAATGTCTCGCCCGCAAACAACTCGGGCACCGTCATCGTTTGCGCCGCGGCGATTGCGAGTTCCAGTTCAACCCACCACAACTGCCCGGTGCCGTCGGCGAAATCTTCAGGCACGTAGACTGTGAACGGCACGGCGTGCTTTTCGAGAACGGGCAGCGCGTACTCATTGTTATCACGGTAGGCATCGTCGAATGTGAAGCATGCAAACGGCCGCGGCGACGGCGCGCGCAAGCGCAATAAAGCGTCGTCCATCGAGATAATGTCGAAGCCCTGTGCGCGAACAGTCGCGATGGTATCTTCGAGGAATTGCGGCGTGACCTCGAG
>JANNUW010000456.1:0-5233 GCA_031414095.1 Hyphomicrobium sp.
GAAGTACGGCGAGAGATAGCCGCGATCGAACTGCATGCCTTCAACGATGTCGAGTTCGGTTTCCAAGCTCTTGGCTTCTTCAACCGTGATGACGCCTTCCTTGCCGACCTTGTCCATCGCCTTGGCGATGAGGTTGCCGACTTCGACGTCGCCGTTGGCCGAAATGATGCCGACCTGGGCGATCTCTTCGTTCGAAGTGACCTTCTTGGACTTGGCTTTGAGTTCAGCGACAACCGCGGTGACAGCGAGGTCAATGCCACGCTTCAAATCCATCGGGTTAGCGCCGGCCGCAACCGACTTGGCGCCTTCCTTGACGATGGCCTGAGCCAGAACCGTCGCAGTGGTGGTGCCGTCGCCGGCAGCGTCGTTGGTCTTGCTCGCGACTTCGCGCAGCATTTGTGCGCCCATGTTTTCGAACTTGTCTTCAAGTTCGATTTCCTTGGCGACGGTGACGCCGTCCTTGGTAATGCGGGGAGCACCAAACGACTTTTCGATGACGACGTTGCGGCCCTTGGGACCGAGCGTCACTTTAACGGCGTTGGCGAGGATGTCGACGCCGCGCAGCATACGTTCGCGGGCGTCTTGGCCGAATTTTACGTCTTTAGCTGACATGTGGGGGAACTCCAATTGGGGGTATAAAATTGTGAAATCGTATGGCCGTAGGTTGGGTCAAGCACTTCGCGCGACCCAACAAATCTGGCTCTCATCGAGAACGTTGGGTCGCGGCTCACGCCTGACCCAACCTACGAACTTCACGCGTTGCTTAAGCAGCAGCCTTAACAGCCGGTTTGCCTTCGAGAACGCCCATGATGTCGCTCTCCTTCATGATCAGCAGATCCTTGCCGTCGATCTTGACCTCGGTGCCCGACCACTTGCCGAACAGGACGATGTCGCCGACTTTGACGTCGAGCGGGGTCACTTTGCCATTTTCGTCGCGGGCGCCAGGGCCAACGCCAACGACTTCGCCCTGCTGGGGCTTTTCCTTCACGGTATCGGGAATAATGATGCCACCGGCGGTCTTGGTGTCTTCCTCGAGCCGCTTGACGACAACGCGGTCATGTAGAGGACGAAACTTCATTGATGTAACCTCTTGGTAAAGATGAGATTTTTAAATTCGGCGCAAGCCGTGATTTGGTCTAACCCGCGAACGGGAAGGTGCACGCAATTAGCGATTGATCGAACGACCTCGCCAACAGTTCCGTACATGCGCCTATATGTGTCCGGGTGTTAGCAGTGTCAAGCCTTGAGTGCTAATCTAGAGGTCGGGACGGAGCAATCGGGCTACCTGCGGAAGAGCCGGCGGAGGTCCAAGTCCTAACCATTGGCCAAGTCCTGACCATCAGGAAGTGCGCAACCCAACTGTGTCACCGCGCAAGGAAAATGTGCGCGTCGGAACGCAGGCGAGGTCAGACATGCGGGTGCTGTCCGACCCCGGGAGCGGGCGCCATACCGGGCAAAAATCGGGTCGCTTAGATTGAAAAGTCTTCGGCGCTCGCGCCCTTCTTCAGCTTAGCAAGAAGCCAATTGGGCTTGCGGCCACGCCCGGTCCAAGTTTCCGAACGATTATCGGGATTGGCGTATTTCGCGACCGATTTGCCGCGGCTCTTGCCTTTGCTGCTAAACCCAAACAGCTCGGGGATCGAAAAGCCTGAACCATCGACCAATTTTTCAATTTTGTCTTTGAGTTCTATCCTGGCTTTTTCGCGCGCTTGCGACTTTGCCTTGGTCAGCTTCGCTTCAAGATCGTTGATTTCCTTGAGCGACATCTTATCGACGTTCATAACAGCCATACTCTGCGACCCTTTGTGTGTTAACTACTGTGGTTCTATAGACGGATAATGCAATTACTGCACCGCCTTTTTGACGCAGTATTAGATTGAACCATATTTATGGTCAACTTTCGAGTCTAACGGCGAATAGCCGTCCATATAATAATCAATAGAACAAAAGAAAAACAGTTATTTTTCTTCCGGCAACTATTCGCTGCGCAACGCGTCAATGGGGTTGAGTAGGGCTGCACGCCGCGCTGGAAAATAGCCGAAAATGATGCCGGTCGCCGCCGCAGCGGTCATCGACATGATGAGCACGTCGGGGCTGACCGATACTGGCCAATCAGCCGCGTATGCAATCGCCGCCGCTATCACAACTCCCAATGCGGATCCTATTAGACCGCCCAATAAGCACAAGGTCACGGCTTCGACCAGAAACTGCGTGAGGATATCCCGGCGCCTCCCGCCAACAGCCATTCTGAGGCCGATTTCCCGCGTTCTCTCGGTCACTGAAACCAGCATGATGTTCATGATGCCGATGCCGCCGACAATGAGTGAAATGGCCGAGGTTGCAGCCAGCAAATAGCTAAGCGTCGACAGAACTTCCGTACGCGCCCGCATCATCTCTGCCAAATTGCGAACCGAGAAACTGTCTTCCGCATTGGCGCCGCTGCGCCGGCGCTGACGCAGAACGCTCTCGATTTCCTCCTGCGCCTGGGCAATATCGCTTGAGCTATCTATTTTGGCATACAGATTTCCGACCTGGTCGTTTTGCACGCCGCTTTTGCCGACGACGCGGTTGCGCGCCGTCGTCATCGGGATCAAAACGGTGTCGTCCTGATCGCGGCCCATGCTCGATTGCCCCTTGCGCGACAGCACGCCGACGATTTCAAAGGGCACGTTTTTAATCCGCACGGCCGCGCCCAGCGGGCTGTCACCGGCAAAAAGCTCTTTGGCGACTGTTTGACCGATGAGCGCGACGCGGCCTGCCGACCGGATATCGGCGGCGTTCAATTCGCGCCCGCTTTCGACTGGCCAGTCCCGCACCTGGTTGTATTCGGCGTGAATACCGCTCACCTGCGTGATCCAGTTGGCCGATCCGTTGACCACGGCAGCGCTGTCGCTGAGCTGGCCTGCAATGGCGCTAACGCCCGCAACTTTGTCGCGAACGGCAACCAAGTCGCCCTCAGACAGCGGGATATCGGTATTGGCGCCAGCAGACCGGCCCATAACGCGGCTCGAGCCGGCGAAAATAACCAGCATGCTAGTGCCCAGCGAATTGATTTGCTTGTCGACCTCGTGGGTCGCGCCGTTGCCGACCGACACCAGGATGATGACCGACGCCACGCCGATGACAATGCCGAGCGTGGTCAAGATGGCGCGCATCAGGTTGGTGCGCAGCGCATTGAGCGCAATCTTGAAGCTCTCCCAGATACTCACGGCAACGCTCCCGCGACAGCCGCACCGGCGTCCCAAACCGGCGACTGCACAGCGTCTTCGATCACCCGCCCGTCGCGGAATACTATGCGGCGCCGCGCCCATGCCGCGATTTCGGCTTCGTGCGTGACGAGGATGACCGTGATGCCCTGCCGGTTCAGATCCGTGAACAGCCGCATGATCTCTACCGAGGTCTTGCTGTCGAGCGCACCCGTCGGCTCGTCGGCGAGCAGAATTTTCGGATTGTTGGCAAGCGCCCGCGCAATCGCCACGCGCTGCTGCTGGCCACCCGACAACTGCCGGGGATGGTGCTGCAGCCGATCTCCAAGGCCAAGTTGCTCGAGTCGCGCGCGAGCCACCTTTTCGGCGTCGGCTGGCGGCACGGCGGCGTAAGACAGCGGCAGCATCACTTGCTGCAAAGCGCTGGTGCGCGCCAAAAGGTTGAATTGCTGGAAGACAAATCCGATCTGGCGATTGCGCAAGTCGGCGAGTTCATCGCTGTCAAGGGTCGCGATATTGCGGTTGTCGATGAACAACTCGCCGCTGGTGGGGACGTCGAGTGCTCCAATCAGGTTCATCATCGTCGATTTGCCCGAACCCGAGGGGCCCATGATGGCGACATACTCGCCGCTCGTAATAGTCAGCGAAACGCCATCCAGCGCCCGTACAGTCTCCTCGCCCATGGCATAGGTTTTGGTCAGGTTGACCGCGCGAAGCAAGGGCGCCGTGGCTCCTGTGTTAGCCTCCTGCGATAGAGAGCGCGTCATTTTTTCTGCTCGCGCATACGCACGACCACGCTGGCGCCGTCACCGAGGTCGCCGCCCGCAATTTCGGTAAACTGTTCGTCGGTCAAGCCGAGCCTGACAAAGCGCGGTTCGGGCTCACCTTGGGCGTCGAGGATCCAAACGGTTGCGCCCCGCGTTCCCTCGCGGCCCTTTTTATAGCGCCCGTATTGCGCCTGCTGGTCAGATGATAAAAGCGGTGTTAGCGCCTGGTCGACGCGTGCGCTCATGCGCTGCCGCATGGCGCCGAAATCCATCGGCGGCCCACCCATAGCGCCACTCGGCGACTTCGTCTCGAGCGCCAGTTTGGCGAGCGCGTCCTTGACGGCTGCCTCCTGCTCGGGCGTCAGGGACACCTCGGCCTTTAGACGCTCGACCATGCGGCCGCTGCGCTCGCTGCTCTCCGCATCGCGCCGTCCCCCGGCGCTTGAACCCGCGGTCTTGGGCTTAAAGCGCAGCACATCGTTGGAAATGCGCAAAACATCCTCGCGTTTGGCCGCTTCGATCTGCACGTTTGCGGTCATTCCGGGAAACAATTTGCGATCTTCATTCACAGCCTCGATGATGACCGTGTAGGTCACGACATTGTTGATTTCGGTGGCCGCCAGCCGCACTTGCGCAACGCGGCCGTCGAACTGACGGTCTGGGTAGGCATCGACGGTGAACGAGACCGGGTTGCCGGCTTCGATGGCGCCCACGTCGGCTTCATTGACCTGTGCCTCGATGCGAATGCGGGCGAGGTCTTGCGCGATCTTGAACAATTCCGGCGCCTGAAAACTTGCAGCCACCGTCTGCCCTGGATCGACGGAACGCGAGATCACTGTGCCTTCGATGGGAGCTTTGATCTGTGTCCGCTCAAGATCGATTTCCGCCGACCGCAACTGAGCTTGGCGTTGCGCAATACTTGCCTTCGCGCTTTGGATCAGGGCTTTGGCGACGTTGATTTCAGCCTTGCCGACTTCTACGTCGCGGATTGCCGTATCCAATATCGAGATGGGCGACACACCTTTTTGAACGAGTGGCCGCTGGCGCTCGATGGTGTTCTGAGCCAGCTTCAGGACGGCGTCGGCCTTGGTCAGCGCCGCGTTTTGATTTACCAGCGCGGCCTCAGCGGCCGCAACATCAGCCTTGGCCTGAGCCACCTTCGCGGCAAACGAGCGCGTGTCGACGGTCGCCAGCACGTCGCCTTTCTTCACCGTGCTGTTGAAGTCGGCCTTGACCGCATCGATGAGGCCCGACAGTTCC
>JANNUW010000457.1:0-6056 GCA_031414095.1 Hyphomicrobium sp.
ATGCCGTGCTGGCCCGCGCACCAACGCTTGCGCGCGATCAACCGGCGCGCGACCGCATCTTCGATGTCATCATGACGCGCTTCGACGTGCTCGCGCCGTACAAAGTCGCGCTGCGCTCGATAGCCGGCAGCCATCCGATAGATAGCGCGATATTGAAGAAGGCTTGGGCGTCGCAGGCTTGGATGCTGCATGCGGCTGGCATTCCGACCGAGGGGCCGTTGGGGTCGATCCGCGTCGCTGGCCTTGGCACTGTCTACGCCAGCGTCGCGCGGACTTGGCTCGACGACAGCGACCCGGGTTTGGCTCGCACCATGGCCGCACTCGATCGCCGCTTGAAGCGCGGTGAAGAGACGATGCGCGCTGCGAACGGGTTTTGCGAAACCGTGGGTGACGTCTTTAGCGCTATCCGGCGCGGCTTTGCAGGCCGGGACAAACCGGCTGAACCCGGCGTTCCGCCGGCCGTCGTCACACCGGCGCCGCAGCCCGGCCTGTGACTTAATCCTCGCTGCCGTTCGCGACCACGAGCACGGTGCCGTTGACGCCGGTCACACGGACTTTAGAGCCGCGCGGAGCGTCCTCGCCTTCAGCCCCCCACACGCCATCGTCGACCCGCACGCGGCCGCGGCCGTTGACGATGGCGTCTTCCACCGTCACATCGCGGCCGATATATTGCGCGCCGCGGATGTTGAGTGACGGAGCATCGGTGCGCAGCGGCGACGCCGATATTCCCAACGCTTTGACCATGA
Organism: Hyphomicrobium sp.; assembly: GCA_031414095.1. Taxonomy (GTDB): domain Bacteria; phylum Pseudomonadota; class Alphaproteobacteria; order Rhizobiales; family Hyphomicrobiaceae; genus JANNFX01. The sequence goes on from JANNUW010000457.1 coordinate 747, forward strand.
ACAGGCTCATAATTGAGAGCCCGACGAACAATATCAGCTGGACCGGGACGCTGAGTGCATCGCCCAGGCCCGCCGCCGACAACGCTCCAAGCACGGCGCCTGTCAGCGCGGCGGCCAAGCCGAACCAGATGAGATGGACGCCGGGAACCACAAACTCGAGCAGCAGCAGGATGCCCGCGGCAATCAGCCAGTTCCAGTGTCCGAGCGCCCAAAGAAAATCGAGAAACGGCATCATCTAAAACCTCCCGGGGCTTACTGTCCTGAGCGCGGAACGCTGCCTTTAGGAGCGGCAACCGTCGGCGTGGCGGGAGCGCCGCCTCCGAAGGCTTCCGTGGCGATCTGCGACAAGCCGCCGAGCGATCCGATCAGAGCTGACGCTTCGAGCGGCATCATAATGACTTTTTGATTGGGCGCGCTCGCAATCTTCTCGAGCGCTTTGACGTAGTTGTTGGCGACGAAGTAATTAATGGCCTGGACGTTGCCGTTCGAAATAGCGTCGGACACCATTTGCGTGGCCTTGGCCTCGGCTTCAGCGCCGCGCTCGCGGGCTTCGGCATCTTTGAAGGCGGCTTCGCGACGGCCTTCGGCTTCGAGTACTACGGCTGCCTTGGCGCCCTCGGCCTTCAAAATGGCGGCCTGTCGCAAGCCTTCCGATTCGAGGATTTGCGCGCGCTTTTCACGTTCCGCTTTCATCTGCCGGCCCATGCTCTCGACGAGATCGCGCGGCGGAGCAATGTCTTTGATTTCGATGCGCGTGACTTTGATGCCCCAGGCCTCGGTCGCGGCATCGACGACTTGCAGCAGCTTGGCGTTGATGCGGTCGCGATTGGACAGCAGTTCGTCGAGGTCCATCGAGCCCATGACGGTGCGAATGTTCGTCAGCGTCAGGTTGACGGTCGCGTTCTCGAGATTTTCGACTTCATAGGCGGATTTTGCAGCACTGATCACTTGGAAAAAAGCGACGCCATCGACTCGCACCATGGCGTTGTCTTTGGTAATGACATCCTGGCTGGGAATTTCGATGACCTGTTCTTTCATATTCACCTGATGGCCGATGCGCTCCATCACGGGAATAAGAAAGTGCAATCCGGGGCTTAACGTGCGCGTGTAGCGGCCGAAGTTTTCGACGGTGTATTCGTAGCCCTGCGGCACGATTTTCACGAGCGACCAGACCATGACAACGGCCAAGCCGACCAACAGCACCGTTGCGATTTCGCCGCCGCCCCAAAAACCCATCTCAATCTCTCCCCAATCGCGCCAAAGTGTCTGAATACTCAAAGCCTATGGCGAAATCATAGCGGCAATGTCGAAAGATAGGGTGAATAAAACCTTTCAAACAGATAAATAATGAAACACTAAATCCCTCAAGTCCGCTTCGGTCATATCATTAATCAAAGCCATCCCATCAATTCCCGGCGCACGATGGCTTCGATAACGTCGATGCCCGCACCGCTGTCGTTCAGGGCTGGTAGGTAGGCAAACTGCTCGCCGCCTGCCGCCATGAAGAAGCCGCGGTTTTCGACATCGAGTTCCTCCAGCGTTTCGAGGCAGTCTGCGGAAAATCCAGGTGCGACCAGTGCCAGCCGCTTGACGCCTTCGGTGCCCAAGCGTTCGACGGTCTTGTCGGTATAGGGCTGTAGCCAGGGATCGTTGCCAAAGCGCGATTGGAAGGTCGTCAGCCAACGCTCCTTGGGCCAGCCGAGGCGCTCGCGCAACAGCCGTGATGTTTTCTGACAATGGCAATGGTAGGGGTCGCCGGCATCGAAATATTTCTGCGGCATGCCGTGGAACGTCGCCATGATGCGCTCGGGCTCGAAGTCGAGCTTGGCGAGACTCTCAGTCATCGATTGCGCCAAGCGATCAATATATACTGGATCGTCGTGGTAGGCTGGTGCAATGCGCACGGCGGGCTGCCAGCGCATCTCCATCAGGGCGCGGAACGCTTCATCGGCAGCTGTTGCGGTGGTGGCCGCAGCATACTGCGGATAGAGCGGCACCAGCAGGATGCGCTCGCAGCCCATCTCTTTGAGCGCGTTGATACGGCTCGCCGTGCTGGGTTTGGCGTATCGCATCGCCCAATCGACGATAACGTGCGGCTGATCTGTCAGCCGTTGCTGCAGCCCTTCCGCTTGGCCGCGTGTGATCGTTTTGAGCGGACCTTCGTCGCGCTCGGTATTCCAAATGCTGGCGTAGTCGCGGCCTTTGCGGGCCGGGCGAACAGTCAGAATGATCAGGTTGAGGATTGGCCACCATTTCCATCGCGGCTCTTCGATGACGCGGCGGTCGGACAAGAACTCCTTGAGATAGCGGCGCATCGGCCAATAGCCGGTGCCGTCGGGCGTACCGAGGTTGAGGAGCAGGACGCCCACGCGCCCCGACGCCGTTGGCGGATGAGCGGCCGGCCAATTGCTGCGATCGGGCTCAAAGCGCGGGAGTGTGGCCATCCGTGTAAGCGGTCCTTAAATGCTACGGCCGCTGACGAGGCGTCCTGCAAAACTTCATTTGGATGAATACGCTGCGCCCGAGACTTTCAAGCAGTCTTTTTGGCGCGGGAGTCAGGTGCCGGCCGCAACGCCGTCCTCCGGTTTCGACGGCTTGACGTCTGGCGCTGGCGCGCGAGAAGGCGCGACCGCCGGTAAGGCATCGAGCCTGCGTGCCGCTTCCCAGACCTCGATCATACTCGAGCTCAGGGCCTTGGGCGTTAGAGAAAACAGCATCTCGCCACGCGGCTGGGCGCTGGCGCGCAGGACCTGTTGCTTGGTCAGGGCCGCCTGCACCAGGTGCTCGGACGTCGACTGCGATAAATCACGCGGCGGCAGTGCTTCGATGTGCGCGATCAAGATCGACAAGTCCTGTGCGTCGCCCAGAATTTGACTGAGCTGGCGCGCGGCCTCGATGCGCGCCGAAAACATATCGGGCCAGGCGCGCGCGAGAAGCGCCATGTGCCGCCAATGCAGTTGCACGCTCTTGCGCCAATCGTGGAACGCCTCGCTCGATTGTTCCTCATATGCGCGTGCGAAGCGCTGACGGGCAGCCCGATAGCTGATGCGCAAGCCCTTTTCGATGCTTTGCAGGCCGCTGCCGCTGACAGTCAGGTTTTCCATCGCGGCCTTGGCTGCCGCCAATTGCGCGCGGGCGCGCGCCATCGGAGCGGGGTCGTATCCGGTGCGCTCGCGCGATCTGGCCGCTTCCCAATGCGCTTTGAGTTCGGCGATTTCCAATCCCGCGGCGGAGGCAGGTTCGAGCTTGGCGGCGGTTTCGAACAAAATCTGTGCGTCTCGCGCCGGTGACAGAAGTTGGCCGATGTTGCGATAGCGGAGGTTTTCTTCGTCGAAGACGCCGGCGGCGAGCCCCGGGCGCACGAGCCGTAGCAGAGCCCGGATGCGCTTGATACATTTGCGCGTTTCGTGGACAGCTTTGCCGGGTTCGGCGGCCGGATCGAGGGCTCGTTCGGCGCGCTGTATTTGTTCAACCCCGATGCGCGCCAGTGCTTGCTCGGGCGTTTCGCTGAATTTGATTCGATACGCCATGTTTTGCCGCGTCGGCCAAGTTGTTTGCCCATAGGGCATGTTGATTGCCCGGAAACACCGTACGGGTGTCCCACCTTGGGCGCTTCCAGGCAAGGGCTAGCGGGGCCGAGGGCTCAATTTCGCAGCTAGCTCACGGACTGGTGACGCCGTCGTCGGGTGGAACGGTTTGAGGCGCTGCCGGCGTCACCTCTGATTGGCCACCGGCCGTCGCGACCGCGATGCAGCCCAGACCCTCGCGCGGGAAAGCGGTTTCACGCCGCGGCTTGGCATCTTTGCGGGCCGGTGAAACGGTCACGGATTGTTCGGCACAAAGCGGCGCCGTCTCGGCTGCCGGTGTGGTTTGACGAAGCCCGCCCGTCATTACGGCTGCACCCGCATCCAGCTTGGTTTTCCGCCAGGCGTCGAGACTGTCGCGTTGCGGGCAGGGGTTGGCGGGTCCGGCACAGATGGTCGCGAACTGGGTCGATGCCACCCATAAAAAACGCCCGCCGATGTTAAGGCGAACGGCCGTTCCGGCCACCAATGGCTCGGCCTTTATGGTGCCAGGATTTTCTTCCCGGCCCGGCTCCGGGGCGGCCGCAGATTGGCCGGCGCGTGCTAAAAAATGCTCCTGGCCCGCAACGCGCAGGCCACTCTGATATCGCACGGCGATCGCGGTTGCTGGCGCGTTCGAGATCGCCTCATACGTCCGCGGATCGACAGGGTCATCCGTCAACACCATCTGCTTTGAAACGACGAGTTTCCAGGCGCGGCCTGGGAAAGCGCGCTGTACGGCCGGCAAACTGGTGATGCCCTGCAACAGGACGACGTCGGCGTCGAGGCCCGGTAGGGGTCCTTTCGGGGTGTCCTTGGTTTCACGCTCAGAGCCAAAGCTGGTTCGCCACGAAGGTTTTTCAGCCGGCACTGGCCTGCGGGCCTGGATGGCGGGGGCCGCCGAGACATCCAGACTGAGGACGCGCAAAACGTCTTGGGCGGCGGCCGTCCTCGGTGCCGGGCCGGCCGCGAGCATGATCGCGCCTGCCAGTGTGCATGTCGCTCTTTGCGTGTTGCTTCTTAGCCTCGGCTGCAAGGGCGCTGCCCTTCTACAAATGCGCTGCCTGATTTAAGCCGTCCGCAAATGCGATTTGCGCATCGGCACGACGGGGGTCTATCTGTTGTCCGATTCTGAGGGTAAGTCTACGCTCCCTCCGGCGCTTGGCGAGTGAAAATCCAGCATGGTCGACAGCGTTATCGAGCAACTGCCCGCGGCCTGCCGCTGGACCAGCAGGCTAGCGGTGTTTTCGCTCGTTCTCATCGTCACAGCCGCAATTCTGCATCGCTTGGGTTTGCCGACACCGGCTGCGTTCAACATGGTCGTCATGGCTTACTTGGGGGCGGCAGCAGCTTTCGTGCTGGCGATCGTCGGCACCGTTTCGATCTGGCGCCACGGCGGCGGTGGCGCTTCGCGCGTCGTCGTCGGGATGTTCATCTCTCTGGCAATGTTCGCGGGCGCGGCCAGCGTTGCTGCTCTTGCAAAAGGCTATCCGGCCATCAACGACATTTCGACCGATGTCATATCCCCGCCGCCCTTTATCGAACTGGCGAAACTCCGCGGCGCGGCAGGCAATCCGGCATCCTATCCCAAGGGGTTCGCCGCGCTCCAGGCGCAATATTACGCCGACCTGCAACCGCTGCTCATCGATCGATCCATGGTTGAGGTTTATGAGATTGCGGTCGAGGTGTTGAAACGCCAGCACTACAACATCGTGTCCGAGGACCCAGCCGGCGTGATCGAGGCGGT
>JANNUW010000458.1:0-5086 GCA_031414095.1 Hyphomicrobium sp.
GGCACTACGCACTGCCGGAGGATGGCAACAAGCCCATCATCATGATCGGCGCGGGCACGGGCGTGGCACCCTATCGCGGCTTTATCGAAGAGCGCGAGGCGTTGGGCGACAAGGGCAAGAGCTGGCTGTTCTTTGGCGAGCGCAATTTCTCCTACGACTTTCTCTATCAGCTCGAGTGGCAGGACTTTCTCGCATCGGGCGCGCTGTCGCGCATTGACGTCGCCTTCTCACGCGATCAGCCGGAAAAAATCTACGTCCAGAACCGCCTTTGGGAACGCCGCGCCGAACTCCTTTCTTGGATTGCCGACGGCGCCCATCTCTACGTCTGCGGCGACGAAAAAGGCATGGCCAAAGACGTCGATGCGACGCTCGTGAAGATCCTCGCCGAAGGCGCCAAAGGCGATCTCGAAGCCGGTAAGGCCAAGCTGAAAGAATTGACGAAGGCCGGACGGTATCAGCGGGATGTGTATTAAGGCGGCAACCGGCAGACGGCAACCGCAGAGGGGTTCGAACGCAGTGTCTGAGGGATTTGGAGATCGACCCGTTCAGTGGTTCATGGATTTGCGCGTGGAAGCGATGGAATTGGTCGAGGCTAGGTTTCCCAAGGATGAGATCTACGGTTTCACTTCTCAGCTCCGAAGAGCCGCTGTTTCCGTACCTGCTAATATAGCCGAAGGGTACGGGCGCGAGAGTAAAGGGTCGTATGTCCACCATCTGAAGATGGCTCAGGGTTCGTTGCGAGAACTGCAAACTCATGTTTTGCTTTCGGGACGCGTGCAAATCACAGAAGCCAGTTCGACGAAACCTGTTCTCGAACAATGCGAAACGGTTGCCAAAATGTTGAACGGACTAATACGTTCGCTTCAACGGCACGAGACACAAGATTAGTGACACGGCTGCCGGTTGCCGACTTCCGGTTGCCGATCTTCCAGGACCACCACAATGACCGAAACCGATAAGCGCGCCAAAAACGAGATCATCAAGGAGAACAGCCGTCTCCTGCGCGGCGGCATCGCCGAAGGGCTCGGCAACGTCGTCACGGGCGCCATCGAGGAAGACGACACGCAGCTGTTGAAATTCCACGGCTCCTACATGCAGGATGACCGCGATATCCGCGCCGAGCGCGGCAAGAAGAAGCTCGAGAAGGCGTTCTCGTTCATGATCCGCCTGCGCATTCCAGGCGGCGTCGTGTCGGCTAAGCAGTGGGTCGCGCTCGACGACATCGCCTCGACCTACGCCAACCACACGCTACGCATCACGACGCGCGCCACGTTTCAGTATCACGGCATCATCAAGTCGAACCTGAAACGTTCCATGCAGGCAATCAACGCCGCGTGCCTGGACAGCATCGCGGCCTGCGGTGACGTCAATCGCAACGTCATGTCGGCTGCCAATCCGTTTTTGTCCAAGGCGCACGCCGCCGCCTACGACCTCGCCAAGCATGTCTCGGATCATTTGCTGCCCAAGACCGGCGCCTATCACGAAATCTGGCTCGACGGCGAAAAGGTTGTGCCCAAACCCGCCAAAGCGCCGGTTGAATCCGAGCCCATCTATGGCCCGCACTATCTGCCGCGCAAATTCAAGATCGTCATTGCGGTGCCGCCCGAAAACGACGTCGACATTTTCGCCCATGATGTCGGCTTCATCGCCGTCGTCGAAAAGGGCGAGGTCGTGGGCTGGAACGTCACAGTTGGCGGCGGCATGGGCATGACGCACGGCGAAACCGATACCTTCCCGCGCACGGCCGACGTGCTGGGCTTTTGCACCACAGCACAGGCCGTCGATGTCGCCGAAAAAATTATGACCGTGCAGCGCGACTGGGGCAACCGCGAAGTGCGCAAGAACGCACGCATGAAGTACACGATCGAGCGCGTCGGCATCGACAAGTTCAAAGCCGAGGTTGACAAGCGGCTCGGCACCAAACTCGGCAAGGCCAAGCCCTTCAAGTTTACCTACACGGGCGATCGCATCGGCTGGCATGAAACCGTCGACGGCCCCACCGACCCAAAGAGCAAGCCCGATGCCAAGCGCTGGCACCTGACGCTCTACATCGAGAATGGCCGCGTCAAAGACGTGGCCGGTGCGACCGCGCGCAAAGCGTTCCGCGAAGTCGCCGAGACGGGGCTGTGCGAATTCGTCGTCACCTCGAACCAGAACCTCATCCTCACCAACATCGCGGCCAAGTCCAAGGCCGCCATCGAAGCCATTCTCGCTAGACATGGCGTTTCGATTGCGACCTCGTCGGGCCTGCGCCGTAACGCCATGGCTTGCGTCGCGCTGCCGACGTGCGGGCTCGCACTCGCTGAAAGCGAGCGCTTTCTGCCCGAACTCATCACCGCGCTTGAAGACACGCTCGATGAAGCGGGCCTTCGCAACGACGACATCATGATGCGCATGACCGGCTGCCCGAACGGCTGCGCCCGGCCCTACTTGTCCGAGATCGGTTTCGTCGGCCGCAACCCTGGCCTCTATAACCTGTACCTGGGCGCGGCCTTCGACGGCACGCGGCTGTCGAAGCTCTATGCCCAGGACGTCGGCAAGGAGAAAATTCTGGCGCTGCTCGAACCGTTACTTAAGCGCTATGCTAAGGACCGCAAGGACGGCGAACACTTCGGCGACTTCGTCATTCGCGCCGGCATCGTCAAAGCCACCCCCGCCGGCAACAAATTCCACGACGACGTGAAACTCGCGGGCTAGCCGACGTCAGCGCCTATCCGCTTACTTGGCCTGCACAGCAGAAATCCCTTGCGGGTATTTTGGTACAGCCAGGACGACATCGCCACTCTCTCAATTTCTTGCGTCCCCGGACGGGGCGGCGTCAGCCGCGCCGTCCGGGGTCTGGTTCAGTCTCGTCGGGACGTGGTCCCGACTCGCGCACGCTTTCAGCGTGCTTGGCCGGGAACGCGTCCTCGCCTGTTTGAACTGGCCTTCGAACGGAATTCTGTTGCCGAACTGGAGGTCACGCGCATTTCAAGACAGCCATTAGGTGATTGGTAAGCATGTGCCCCTATCGTCGCGAACTTGAAGTTGTGGATGTTCGAGGTGTTGCGATGGGCGCGTTGAAGGCTGTTGGAATCGACGAAATCTTAAAGCGTGGCAGCATCAAAGACGTCGATGTCTCAGCCCTGCGGTCGGCCTTTCATCTCGACGGCATCATCGGGCTCGATGAAGCCCAGATGCTGTTTTCGATCAATCGCGCCAGTCCCGTGCAGGACCCGGCCTGGACGCCGTTTTTTGTCGAAGCGATCACTGAATTCATCGTCAACCAAAGCGATCCAGAGGGCTATGTGACCGCGGAAAACGCAGGCTGGCTGATCAGCCGGTGCGCGCGCGACGGCCGGATCACGACACGCGCCGAACTCGACCTCGTCGTCAACGTGCTGGAACGTGCGCGCTGGTCGCCCGCCAGCCTGATCGGATTTGCGCTCGATCAGGTCCGCATGGCAGTCGTCGATGGCAACGGGCCTCTGCGGGCCACGGGCGTGACTGCTCCCAATCAGATATCGCGCGAAGACCTGTCGTTGGTGCGCCGTATCGTGTTTGCCTTCGGGGGCGACGGCAACGTGGCGGTGACGCGGGCTGAAGCCGAAACGCTGTTTGCGATCAACGAGGCCGTGGAAGCCAGCGGCCCCAATGCCGCCTGGACCGACTTTTTCGTTAAGGCCATCGCCAATGTGGTGATGGCGACTTCGGGCTATGCCGTCCCGTCTCGTGAGGAAGCCTTGCGCGAAAGCGCCTGGCTCGATCAGCGTGGCGAGCTGGCGCCGGCCGCCTTCGCCAAGGCCGTCGCGGCCGTGAGCCTCAAAGACATTGGCGCGCTGTATCACACCCAAAGTCCAGAAGAACGCGCACTGTCCCGGCTCGAACGGCAGCGCATTGAGATTATTACCAACGAAGAAATCACAGAAGGCGAGGCTATGTGGCTGGCCTATCGCCTGGAGGCCGACGACCATCGGTCCGCGAACGAACGCGCCTTGCTCGATGTCCTTTACCGGGGCGGCGTCATTGTCCATCCCGCACTCATGGACCTAGCCGCCCGTTTCAGCCGGGCCGCCTAAATTTTAACCACTTGCGACTCAAGCGCTGGGCGCCCCCTGACGGCGTGCGGGGGCCCGGGCACACCTAAACAATCCAATTTGCCGCCGTTAACGGCTTGCCGGGGCGGTTTACGGCGGGCCGCGACACGTCTAGAACTCCGCCACACTTATGCGACCAACCGCAAATCCTTAGAAACGTGGGGCCGAGCCGGCGATGTTCAAGAAGATTCTGATTGCCAACCGTGGTGAAATCGCCTGCCGGGTCATCAAGACGGCCAAAAAGATGGGAATCAAGACGGTCGCGGTCTATTCTGACGCTGACCGCGAAGCCATGCACGTCGCCATGGCCGACGAGGCAGTGCACATTGGACCAGCCGCAGCCTCGCAGTCGTATTTGATCATCGAAAAGATCGTCGAAGCCTGCAAACAGACCGGCGCCGAGGCCGTCCATCCGGGCTATGGCTTCCTGTCGGAACGCGAGGCCTTCCCCGTCGCGCTCGCCAACGTCGGCATCGTGTTCATCGGTCCCAACCCCGGCGCCATCGCCGCCATGGGCGACAAGATCGAGAGCAAGAAGGCGGCTATCAAAGCCAAGGTCTCGACCGTGCCGGGCTACGTGGGCGAGATTGCCGACGCCGCCCACGCGATCAAAATTTCCGACGAGATCGGCTACCCGGTCATGATCAAGGCCTCGGCCGGCGGCGGCGGCAAGGGCATGCGCGTCGCCTACAATGCGAGAGAGTGCGAGGAGGGCTTCGGCCTCGCCCGCTCGGAAGCCAAATCGAGCTTCGGCGACGACCGCGTCTTCATCGAGAAATTCATCGTCGACCCGCGCCACATCGAGATCCAGATCCTCGGCGACAAGCACGGCAATATCGTTTACCTCGGCGAGCGCGAATGCTCGATCCAGCGCCGCAACCAGAAGGTCGTGGAGGAAGCGCCGTCGCCGTTGCTCGACGAGAAGACACGCCGTGCCATGGGCGAGCAGGCCGTGGCGCTGGCCCGCGCCGTCAGCTACGACAGCGCCGGCACCGTGGAATTCGTCGCCG
>JANNUW010000459.1:0-14443 GCA_031414095.1 Hyphomicrobium sp.
GCCTCAGCGCCGTTCGCGGTTTTGAAAACAATTTCCGGTTCGACGATCGCCATTTCCTGCCCTACCGGCGTTAGTGGTGTGCGCTGTGATTTGCAAGGCGGCTATTCATTCTTGGAACACTCATGATCTTTGAACCATCAAGACGCGGCCGGCAGCATCTTTCGAGCGCTCTTTTTGCACTCGGCGCGTTGAGCTTAGCGCTTCTCGCAGGCGGCTGCGACGATAGCTCTAGCGGCGACGATCAATTGCCCAAACTCAAAGCCGAGATTACCCAGACGTCTGTGTCGGGCATCTCGTCGGGCGCCTATATGGCCGGACAATTTCAGCTCGCGCACGCAAAGCAGGTGACGGGCGCTGCCATCATTGCGGGCGGACCGTGGGGCTGCGCAGAAAGCGCTTTTGCCAGCATGATGCCGGGCGGCTTTGGCACGGAACTCATGAACATCAACAAGGCCGTCAACGGCTGCATGTCGAATAAAATGGCGGCGCTGGGTGTACCCAATCCGGCGGCCTTGGCCGACAAAGCAAAACAACGTGCTAGCAAAGGCGAAATAGATCCCATCGCTGACGTTGCCAGCGACCGCGTCTACCTGTTCTCGGGCAAGGAAGACCGTACGGTCGTGCCAGTCATCGTCGCGGCCGCGCGCGCGTTTTATGCAAACCTCGGCGTGCCGGACAAGAATATAGAGCTGGAAGAAAAGTACCCGGCCGGGCATGGCTTCGTCACCGACGACAGCGGGCTTGCCTGTGAAAAGACCGGCGAGCCCTATGTGGTCGATTGCGATTACGATCAGGCTGGCGCGCTGCTCACGCACATTTACGGGAAGCTTAATGCGCGCGCCGAAAAGCCCTCGGGGAAATTCGCCGAGTTCGACCAGCGGCCATACACGGAAAAGCTTGGTAGCCATGGCTTGTCGGGCACCGGGCTGTCGTATATCCCGAAGTCATGCGTCGCTGACAAAGGCTGTCGCGTCCACATCGCATTCCACGGCTGCGCGCAGAACCGCATGACAGTTGGCGAAGACTTCGCTCGCGACAGCGGCTTGGCGCGTTGGGCCGATACTAACAGGCTCATCGTTCTTTTCCCGCAAACGGCGACGCTGCCGCTCAACCCGCAAGGCTGCTGGGACTGGTGGGGCTACACCGGCGAAAACTTTCTGACCCGCGACGCCAAACAAATCGTAGCGGTCGAGCGCATGCTTGCGCGACTAAGCGAATAAGAGCGCATGCTTATTCCGCCGCGCAGCTCAATCCTCGGCTTTGAACGGGCGCTGCATCAGACCGGCGATGGCCTCGTCGACCGGCAGGCGGCCTTCGAGAATAGCGTGGACCGCTTGCGAGATCGGCATGTCCAGGCGATGTTTGGCGGCGAGCGAAACGACGGCGGCCGCGGTGTAGACACCCTCGGTCACGGCCGAACGGCCGCCCAGGATGCCGGCCAAACTCGCGCCTTGGCCGAGCGCCCTTCCCAAACTCATGTTGCGCGATTGCGGACTACCGCAGGTGAGCAGGAGATCGCCTAAACCCGACAGCCCCATCATGGTTTCGGGGCGCGCGCCAAGCGCTTCCGCCAGGCGGCGCAGTTCGGCGAAGCCGCGTGTCACGAGGGCGGCGTGGGCGCTGGCGCCCAAGCCTTTGCCGTCGACGATGCCAGCCGCTATGGCGAGCACGTTCTTAATGGCGCCGCCCAATTCGACACCCGTGACATCACTCGACCAGTAGAGCCTGAAATGTTTGTAGCCGATGCGCTCGGCGAGCAGCCGGCCCATGGCTTCGTTGCGGCAGGCAAGCGTCAGAGCCGCCGGATAACCTTTGGCGACATCGGTCGCAAAGCTCGGCCCGGAAAGTACAGCGAGCGTCGCATCCGGCAGCGCTTCCGACGCCACGTCAGACATGAGGCGGCCGGTTGCCTGCTCCAAGCCTTTGGCGCACAGGATCAGCGGTTGACCGGCGCGCATATACGCCGACACCTCACGCGAGACGGCGCGCACATGCTGAGCCGGCGCCACCATCAACACGGCATCGCAGCGGGCAACATCGGCGAGCTGTGTTGTTGCAATCAAACCCGGGTCGAGGTCGATGCCGGGCAGAAACGTGCGATTGACGTGGCGCGTATTGATGTCGTCAGCTGTCGCCGTTTCGCGCGCCCACAACACCACGTCACGGCCTGCAAGCCGCAGGGTCTGCGCGAGCGCCGTACCCCAGGCACCGCCGCCAATGACGCCAAAGCTGTCGAGTGTCATCAACCTTGTTCCCTCAAGCGACGCTCAATCTCTCATGCGCGCCGCCCTTATCTCACGCCTTAACGCCTGCGCCAATGGCTGGAGCGGCATGTTCATCGAGCGGCCAACGCGGGCGCACGGCAAAGCCGAGCGCATCGGTCAGTCCTAACGCCAGACGCTCAGCTCCGGCCCACGCGATCATGACGCCGTTGTCGGAGCACAGTGCGGCGGGGGGTGTGTAGGCTGTGTATCCGCGTTGGACGGCGAGGTTTTCCAAAGCCGCTTTGATCGCGTTGTTGGCGGCAACTCCGCCGGCAACGGCCAGCGCGCGCGGCTGCGAAGCATCAATGCGGGTCTCGACCATAGCCATGGCGCGCGCAACGCGATCGGCGACGCTGTCCGTTACCGCGGCCTGGAACGACGCGCACAGGTCGGCGACATCCTGATCGCTCAGCGGTGCCTGCGCTTGCGCCCGCTGGCGCACGGCCGTCTTCAGACCAGCAAATGAAAAATGCGGCTCGGGGCGGCCGAGCATCGGTCGCGGCAGTGGGAAGCGCTTGGCATCGCCAGTAAGGGCCGCCCTCTCGACGGCTGGCCCGCCGGGAAAACCAAGCCCCAACAGCTTGCCGGTTTTATCGAACGCTTCGCCGAGCGCATCGTCGATGGTGGTGCCGATACGCTCATAGTCGCCGACACCCCGCACCAGCAAGGTCTGCGTGTGCCCACCTGAAACCAGCAGCAATAGATACGGCGGCGATAGCCCGTTTGTCAGGCCGACCGTCAAAGCGTGGGCCTCAAGGTGATTGATGGCCAAAAACGGCTTGCCGCAAGCGAGTGCGATGGCTTGCCCGGCGACCGCGCCAACGACGAGACCGCCGTTCAGGCCAGGGCCAGCGGTTGTGGCCACTGCCGACAGGCCGGAGAATTTAAGACCAGCCTCGGTCATTGCGGCAGCGATAATCTCATCGAGACATTCGGCATGGGCGCGCGCGGCGATTTCCGGCACGACGCCGCCGTAGGCCCGGTGTGCGTCCCATTGCGAGCGCACGACGTTGGCGAGGATCGTGCCTTTACCATCGGCCGAGCGTGCGACGATGCCCGCGGCCGTTTCATCGCAGCTGGTTTCAATCCCGAGAACGATGCTGGCAGACGACGGCGGCTTAAACTGAGTTAATATCGGCGTTGTCACGAACGTGTTCCCGTTTGCGTTATCGGCGGGCCGCGGGCATTAATAGCTACAGCCCCTAACACCTGGAGAGAAACGCTTGCAAGGCCGCATGGTAAGAATTGGGACGCGCGGATCGGCGCTCGCCTTGGCGCAAGCGCACGAGGTGCGCGCCCGGCTGATGGCCGCTCACGCCATGCCGGAAGACGCCTTTGAGATCGTCGTCATCAAAACCACCGGCGACATGATCCTCGACCGGCCTCTCGCCGAGGCCGGCGGTAAGGGGCTGTTCACCAAGGAGATCGAAGACGCGCTGTTGGCTGGCGACATTGCGCTCGCCGTGCATTCGATGAAGGACATGCAGACGGCGTTGCCAGATGGGTTGATGATCGGGGTCACTCTGCCGCGCGAAGATGTCCGCGATGCGTTTATCAGTTTAAAGTATGGATCACTCGACGCCCTGCCGCAGGGCGCTGTCGTCGGCACGTCGTCGCTGCGCCGTCAAGCGCAGGTCAAACGTCTGCGTCCCGATCTCGAAGTCGTCGGCTTTCGCGGCAACGTGCAGACCCGCCTGCGCAAGCTTCAAGACGGCGTCGCCGATGCCACATTCCTGGCCTGTGCGGGATTGCGGCGTCTAGGGTTGGCTGACCGCGTCACGCAAGCGATAGCGGTCGAACAGATGCTGCCGGCTGTTGCTCAGGGCGCTATCGGCATCGAAATTCGCGCCGGTGACACGGCGACGGCGCATTTCATCGCACCTTTGAATCACGAAGAGACTGCGATCTGCATCACCGCCGAACGCGCGTTTTTAGCGAAACTCGAAGGCTCGTGCCGCACGCCCATCGCCGGTCTGGCGCAATTGAAAAACGGACAGTTGGATTTCCGTGGTCAGCTTTTGTCGGTCGGCGGCGAGACGTCTCTGCAATCGAACTCTATAGGCCAACCGCGTGAGGCTCTCAGCCTTGGTTTGGAAGTGGCAGAGGCGATTTTGTCTCAGGGCGGGGCTACACTCAACAGTTCGCATTCCGAATTCAAAACGGTCGGCTGATGCACATTCTGGTGACCCGGCCGGCAGCCGACGCGGAGACGCTGAAGCGGCCTTTGGAAGCCATGGGACATCGGGTCAGTCTCGCGCCCATGCTCAAGGTCCGTTTTGATGGCTGTGATGCCATCGATGCCGACGGATGCGCGGCCATCATTGCGACCAGCCGCAACGGATTGCGCGGCTTAGAGCTGGCTCTCAAAGGCCAGTCGTCGCACGCTCTGCAGCTACCGCTGTTTGTCGTGGGCCCCGGAACGGCGGCGGTCGCAAGGGCACTGGGCTTTACCCGCGTGATCGAAGGACCCGGTACGGCGGCGGGCCTGGGGTATGTCGTGGCGGCCACGTTGCAGCCTGGCGCGGGTCCGCTTTTGCACGTATCGGGCGATCATACGGCCTTCGACCTCAAGGGAGCGCTTGAAGGCCAGGGATTTCGCGTGCTCCAGCCGATCGTCTACCGGTCGGTCGCGAGCACCGCATTTCCGGCCGGCGTCAAAGACGATCTCGCGCAGGGCCGGATCGACACCGTTATTTTAATGTCACCCCGGGCCGCCACGACCTTCGTCCAGCTTGCGAGCGGGCACGGGTTGGGCTTGGCTGCGCGGCAAGCCTGCTACCTGTGCCTGTCGGATGCCGTCGCCGCAAAACTCGAGGCTTGGAGCCCGTTGTTGGTCAAAATTGCTGAAAAGCCCAATCTCGACGAAATACTTAAACTTGTGACTGAGCGGCCGCAGAGCTTTCGTTAGACATTGTTTAGCCTTACAATTTAGGACTTAAAGCGGCTCACCCGTGACGCTGATCAAGTCGCGACGGAGCGGCCAAGATCGCTATACGTCATATGTGCCGCCTTTCCTGCGCTCGCGTGGGTATGGAGCTTGAGACAAATCATGACCGACCGACCAGATTCCAATGCGCCCGATGTCCCCAAGCGCCCCCATGCGACGCTCGATCTGAAGGCGACTGAGGTCAAGGGTACCAATGTGACGGCCGCCCCGGGCGCATCGCCGAATGACCAAAAAACGGCCGGCGACGATAGGGCCAAAGAAAAGTCCGCAAACCGAGATGCCGGCCAAGCCAAAGACAACAACAGTGGCGAGTCTAGCACGCATCCCAACGCCAGCGCGGCCGATGCGTCCCCGCCGCCAGCCGCCAAAACGGGCGGCGTTGCACGCGTATTTGCGTACCTGCTGTCGGGTGTTGCGGGCGGTCTGTTGGCCCTCTTTGGCGCCGATAAGATAGCTCCGATGCTCGGCCTCAAGACGCCGGGCGCGGCAATGCATGAAACGGAACTGGATTTGCGCCGGCGTCTAACGGCGCTGGAAGCGGCGGCTAAAGCCGCGGCGTCAAAGAGCGATCCGGCCGATGAACTGGCCAGCGTATCCGAGCGCCTCGGCAAGCTCGACGAATTGACCGCGACTGTCAAATCTCTTGAAGGTGCCCAAGCCGCGCTTGCGGCTGAGAGCAAAGCTGCTGCGGCCGATGCCGCCAAACAGACTGCTGACGCCAACGCCGATGAGCGGCTGCAAAAGCTGGAATCGCGCCTTGCAACGCTGGCCGCGGCCGCTGGCACCGATGCCGATAAGGGCCGTATCCAGGGGCTTGCTGCGGTCACGGGTAAAGTGTCCGATCTCGAGTTTGGCTTCAACACCAAGCTCAACGAAGTCCGAAAGGGCTTGGTCGTCGAACTCGAAGCGCGTCTTGCGGATGCCTCCGAGGCGAGTGAAAAAGCCCGCACCGGCACCGAACGGCTCGACCGCGAAGTGGCTGCCCTCAAAACCGATGCCGCGCGTTTGAACCAAAGCATCGAAGTTCAGAAATCGGAAGGCGAGCGGATCGCGGCCAACGTCCAAGTGGCCAGCCAGGAAGCCGTCAAACTTACGAGCGCGCTCAATGGGCTCAAGAGCGCCGTCGATACACAAATGAGCAGCGTGGCGCGGCCAGCCGATGTGGCCGACGCCGTGTCCCCGGTTTCACAGAAGCTAACGGCGCTCGAGCAGAACCTGGCAGCCGTTATCAAGAGCGAGGACGAGCGCAAGATTTCAGCCGAACGCATCGTTGTCACGCTCGAACTCGCCAACCTGAAGCGTGCGCTCGAACGGGGCCAGGGTTATGCCAACGAGCTTGCCGATGTCCGGAAGGCGGCTGCCGGTAAGGTCGATCTGGCCATCTTGGATCGCTACAAAGTCAGCGGCGTCAAAACCTTGGCCGAGCTGCAACGCGAACTCGGCCCTGTCATTACGGCTGCCATCGATGCCGATACGGCCGTCATGGAGGGTTCGGTCATGGACCGTTTGCTGACCGGGGCGAAGTTGGCCGTGCGTGTGCGCAAGGTCGAGCACGCCGAAACCGACAAAAGCGCGGAAGCGGTGATGGCGCGCATCGAAAAGTCTGTTAAAAACGGACAGCTCGGCGACGTCATGAGCTTTGCAAAGGATTTGCCTCAGCGTGCCCAGCCTTCGGTGCAAGACTGGCTCGCCAACGTTGAAGCGCGCCACGCGGTTGATGAAGCAATCACCGCGGTTGAAGCAGGATTGAAAGCGTCGCTGACTGGGAAAAGCGCGGCGGTCGTTTCTCCTGCCGCCGTCGTGACCACGGATTGACCTTTAAGTTTCACTCGCAAGCGGCTCACAGCAGGGTTGTCACGTTATGACGCGTCTCGTTTTATTCCTGGTCACAATTCTGGGGCTGTCGTTTGGCTTTTCGTGGCTGGCGGACAACCCGGGCACGATCACGGTCGACTGGCAGGGCTATCATGCCGAGCCGACGGTCTTCCAAGTCGTCGTGTTGACGGCGGTTCTAACGGCGCTCGGGATCTGCGTGTGGACCGTCGCCCGCCAGATCTGGACGAGCCCGGCGGCTGTCAGTCATTTCTTGACCAAGCGCCGCCAGCAACGCGGCCTCGACGCACTTTCGTCGGGCATGATCGCAATCGGCGCCGGCGACCGCGCCACGGCCACGCGGTACGCCCTGCAAGCGCGCAAGTCGCTGCCCAATGAACCGCTGACCCACCTGCTACGGGCCCAGGCCGCTCAGCTGTCGGGCGACCGGGCCACTTCGCGGCGCATTTTCGAAGCCATGCTCTCGGCGCCCGATACCGAGCAGCTTGGCTTGCGCGGGCTTTACCTTGAAGCAGCGCGCGAGAACGAGGGCGAGGCGCAGCGCCAGTTCGCTGAGCGCGCGATTGCGCTGAACCCGAAGCTGGCGTGGCCGGTGGAGGGTCTGTTTGATCTGCAATGCAAGGAGGGCGACTGGGCAGGTGCGCTCAACACGCTCGCCATTTCGCGCCGTCACGGTACGGTTGAGAAAACCGCGATCGATCGCCGCCGGGCTGTATTGCTGACAGGCCAAGCCCTCGCGCTCGAAGACAGCCAATCGGAAAAGGCGCTGGGCTTGGCATTAGAGGCGCATGCGCTCGCCAAAGATCTGGTGCCCGCTGCCGCGCTCGCGGGGCGTTTGCTTGCCGCGCGCGGCAATACCGCCAAGGCTGCCAAGGTGGTGCAACGGACGTGGTCGCGTGCGCCGCATCCCGATCTCGCCGCCGTCTATGCTTATGCCCGCATCGGTGACAGCCCGCGCGACCGGCTTGAGCGCATCCGTCAGTTGGCGGCCCTCAATCCGCATTCGAGCGAAGGCGTCATTGCGCTGGCCAACGCCGCCATTGAGGCACACGACTTCGATGAGGCGCGCAATGTTCTGTCGCCGCTTCTCGATGGCCGCCTGACGCGCCGCGTCGCTACTCTCATGGCGCGCATCGAAAAGGAACAGCACGGCGATCGCGGACGGGTGCGCGAATGGCTCGCGCGCGCAGTTCATGCCGGGCGCGATCCGGCGTGGACCGCCGACGGCGTCGTCGCCCAATCGTGGGCCCCCGTTTCGCCCGTGACCGGCGCTCTCGACGCTTTCCAGTGGCGCGTGCCGGTTGAAGAATTCGATACGGCGTCGAGCATGACCGGAGCGGTCTCGCCGCTCGAAGAATTCATGGCGCTAGAAACGGTGTTTGACAGTGCGCCGGTTCCCGATCCCGAACCCGCAGCAGTGAACGAGCCCGAGCCAAAAGTTTCCACGAGAGAGCCGGCGTCTCGCCAGCGTGACGCAAACCTCGATCGTGCCGTTGAGCCGCCTGTCGGGTCTGCCCCGTCCAATGTGCAGCGTCCTGCTGAACGAGGTAGCGAGACTGCGGCGCGGACGGCTGTACGCTCCCCATCTACGGGACCGCGCATCGAAGCGCGCGAGGCCGAAGTGGTCGTCACACGCCGCTCAGACATCGATCCTGTCGAAAACAAGGATTTCGAAACCGGCTCGGATGGCGACGGCGCTGGGGCCGGAGCCGCGAGCATTCCGCGGCGCAACGGCAAGAGCTTTGAAAGGGATGTTGAAACGAGCCCGGCTAGCCGTTCGACAACGAATAAAAGCCGCAATCTGGTCGAAGACGACGTCACGCCGACCGTCGTTGCTCCAAAGACTGCAAACGCTTCAGCCGCGGCATCGCGCACCGATCAGGTGATGCGCGGGCCGGCGCTGGTGGCCAAGACTGCGAGCCGGCAGCCAACCAACGACCGCAAGTCTGTTCAGCCGGCCGCCGGTTCGAGCGCCCCAAAACGGTGGCCTGACGCAGCGGTGATAGTGCCCCTGCACGCGCCCGACGATCCAGGCTCCGATCCAGACAGCGATGACGACAACGGGTCGGCGCGCTCCTGGCCTTACCGGAAATCGTGACGCTGCGTGTTTGCCTGGCAGAGTGATCTTCACGTTATCCCAGCGTCAAGCTGGACGGCGCGTTCCGCTGGTTCTAGGCGTATCGCTCGTTCCCCGTTCACACTGTATCCGGAAGTGTCCCGTCAATGGCGTCGCTTGCTGCTCCGCGCCTTTACCTGCTCGATACTCTGCGCGGTTTGGCCTCGCTCAGCGTGGTGATTTGGCACTATCAGCATTTCTTCTACGTGGCGCCCGGCACGCTCTCGCCGGAGTTTGCGATTGGCGCGCAGCCCTTCTTCAATATCTTGTCTCCATTTTACCAGCACGGCTATCTGGCGGTGCAGCTTTTCTTTTCGCTGTCGGGCTTTGTATTCTTTCTGATTTATGCCGACGCGCTGCGCGAAGGCAAGATCAGCGGCACGCGGTTTTTCGTGCTGCGTTTTTCGCGGCTTTACCGGCTTCATTTCCTGATGCTGCTGGTGGTTGCCCTCGGTCAGTACTTTTCGCAGCGCATTGATGGACAGTTTCTTGTCTATCCCTACAACGATGCGTGGCACTTTCTGCTGCACCTCTTTTTTGCATCCGATTGGGGACTGCAAAAAGGTTTCTCGTTCAACTCTCCGGTTTGGTCGGTGTCGGTCGAAGTGCTGATTTATGCGATCTTCTTTGCCTTCGCCCGCTTTGCCCTGCCGCGGTTTAGTGGACGGGCTGTGCCGATCATGGCAGCAATCGGCATGTTTTCCGTCGCTCAGAAGACGCTTCCCATCATGGAGTGGCGCACAGTCGCAAGCGCTTGTGT
This sequence comes from Hyphomicrobium sp., assembly GCA_031414095.1. Taxonomy (GTDB): domain Bacteria; phylum Pseudomonadota; class Alphaproteobacteria; order Rhizobiales; family Hyphomicrobiaceae; genus JANNFX01. The sequence continues at coordinate 9,921 of JANNUW010000459.1, forward strand.
TTGTTTTTTCTTGGGGGGGTTAATTTTTGAGATCTGGAGCGCTGTGCGGTCGCGACCGGCCATCGAGGTCGCGTCATTGGCGGCCGTGGCGCTGGGCGTTTGCCTCAGCTCGGTCGGCGCTTACGTCTTCTTGACCGGCAACAACGTCGTGTTCCGGCTCGTCACGTTTCCGTCGGCGATCTTGGCACTAGCGTTATTTCAAAGCCTCTACCCTACCGCCGGCCGGGCTAGCCGTTTCATAGGCGATATCACCTATTCGACGTATCTCATTCATTGCCCCATTCAGCTCGCCATACTGCTCGCTATAAAGCAGTGGGGTCTGGCCATCGACTTCTATAGTCCGCTCGCCTTCGCTGCTTTTTTTGGCGCGGTTATCGCGCTATCGATCCCGACATATCATGGCTTTGAGCTGCCGATGCAAAAGTGGCTGCGCGGCCGCTTGCTCGTGCGCTGAGATGACGGCAGCGTGACGTTCTTTCCCCCTTCCCATCGCGCTCGCGGCTTTGTACCAACGCTGCTACGGGAACAAGCCAATTGGAGACGGGCGCATGAAGCTGGTGCGATTTGGGGCGGCGGGCGAAGAAAAGCCAGGGCTGGTGGATGAGGCCGGCAACATCCGCGATCTATCGGCGCATGTCGCCGATATCAATGGTGCGGCGCTGGCGCCGGCAAACCTCGAAAAGTTGCGCGGGCTCGACGTTGCATCGCTTCCGTTTGCGCCGGCCGGTGTGCGGCTGGGCGCGCCCGTCGCGCGGCCGTGGAGTTTTATTGCCGTCGGCCTCAATTACGCGGATCACGCTAAAGAAACCGGCCAGGAAATTCCCGCCGAACCGATCCTGTTCAACAAGCTGGGCAACACTGTCTCCGGGCCGTTCGACGACGTCATCTATCCCAAGGACGCCAACCGCATGGACTGGGAGCTCGAGATCGCTTTCGTCGTGGGGCGACGTGCGCGCTATGTGGCTGAGAAAGACGCTATGGACTACGTGGCGGGCTACTGCGTCTGCAATGACGTGTCGGAGCGCCGTTTTCAAACCAAGCGCAACGGCCAGTGGATGAAGGGCAAGGCGTGCGAGACTTTCGGGCCGTTGGGCCCATGGCTCGTGACCGCCGACGAAGTGCCCAATCCGCACAATCTCAATATGGAGCTGACGGTCAACGGCGATACGCGCCAGAAGGGCTCGACGTCGAATATGATTTTCCCGGTGCCGTTCTTGGTTTCCTACATCACGCAGTTTTGCGTTTTGGAAGCGGGCGACGTGGTCACGACTGGCACGCCCAACGGCGTCGGCTCGGGCATGAAGCCGCCGCAGTATCTGGTTGCGGGTGATGTCATGGAGCTGACAATCGAGCGCCTCGGCACGCAGCGCCAAACCGTGGTCGCGTTCACGGGTTGAAACTAATGCTTTCGCAGCGCCAGGCTGCGATCAAGGCAGGCGCGGTTAATGAAATTGAAAGCGTAGCTTTCACCTCGGCCGGTCAAGGTTGCCTCGCAGCCGTTCCTGTTTTCGCAAATGCGCAAGCTGGGTGCGGGCGAAAGTTCCCCAGCCGCGGGTCCGTTCAACGGCGCTTCATCATCGTCGACGACCTGGAGAGGCTCGCCGGTCTTGAGTTCGGCGAGCGCAAGCATGGCCGCAAAACCGATCGAACGCGCTGGCCCGGATCGCAAATGACGGCCGACTGCTGGAACGTAGCGGGGGTATCGCGACAAAATCTCGAGAGTCGCCTTGCGGCTCTTGTCTTGCCACGTGCCGCCGAAACTGACGCCGCCGCGATGGAAAACATACGTGTTTGCCACCAGCACATTTTTATATCCGTGCGCTTTGGCGCGCTGACAAAAATCGGTTTCTTCGCCGTAGCCGAGCCCGAACTTTTCATCGAAGGCGCCAAGCTTGTCGATGACGGCGCGCGATAGTCCCATACAAAAGCCGATTCCAGACGGCAGCTCGATTGCAGCCGTGGGCGCCAGTTTTTGAAAGCACAGATCGAACTCTTCCGTCGTGGCGCCAAACGGAACGGCATTGATATACGCCAATAGCGGGACCGAGACCCCGTAGGCATTGTTGGAAAATGGCGTGACGCTCGCGATATCGGGCGCACTCTGCAGGCTCGCGAACATGCGCGCGATGGCGCCCAACGGCAGGACGATGCCGGTATTCAAGATCACGATGTCGCGGCGCGATGCAGCAATCCCGCGATTGCAGGTTTGAACGAAACCGAGATTGTGTTCGTTCTCGATTAATCTCGCTTGCGGAACGTCTCTGCAGAACGCCGCGAGCAGCGCCGCTATGCGCGCGTCCGTGCTGCCATCGTTGACAACAATGATTGAACTCCCGTCAGGCGGATTCGTGCGCAAGCTGCCAAGCAAGGCGTTGGTGTCATCGAAATTGTTGTAGACCGGAATAACGAGATCACCGCCACGGACGGTCGCGGCGACCGGCTGAGCTCCCCGCATCATGGCCGGCTGCATAATCGAGCGCCGCGCCGAGGTGCGGTTATGGAATGTGAGCCGCGCGTAGCGCAACAAAAGAGCCGGGGCGCGCCAGCCCGCAATGCGCCAAGCCGCGGTCAGAAACGTGCCGAGACTCTGGGGTGTCATATCAGGCGCCCCGGCGATCGTTGCAAAGTATACGGGGAACGTCACCGACAAGCAAAGTGCCCGCGCCCTGGTTTTTGGGTTTTAGAGTCATGGTGTTGCAGGCGATTGCCGGAGGGCGAGCGCGATGTTGGGATCGGGCGAGAACTCGCTCAATCGCGCCTTGAAACCCCAACGGGCCAAGTCAGCATTGAACCGGCCGAGATCGTACGCGCCGTGCAGTTCGGCCACGATGACACCAGCCCGGGGCAAAAACGACCCGTCGGCGAAAATCTGCTCCTCGGCCCCTTCAACGTCGATTTTCAACAGATCGATATGGGCAACGGCATGTTCCGCGCACAACTCCTCGATGCTCATGCCCCGGACACCAACGCCTCGCGCGGCGGTGGTCATTTGGTAGTGAGAGCCCTTGCCGGCGGTGGCGATGAAGACCTCTGCTTGCGGAACGGGCGTGATGCAGGCCTGTATCGGCCGGATGCGCGGCTCGCTTGCAGTGTTTGCCATCAGCAGCGCGAAATTATCGGGATTGGGCTCGACGCTGTAGATAATGGCGTGGGGATAGCGGGCTGCAAAATAAAGCGAGGCCAAGCCGATATTTGCGCCAAAGTCGAAAATGGTTTTGACCTTGGCCGGCGCCAGAATCTCGGCCGGCAGAAGGTACGACCGGCGGGCGAAAATTTCGTAGAGGATGCTGAGGTCGCCGTCATGGGGACGCAGATTGACCGACATGGGGTAGCCATCATGACTGAGGTCCAGCGCCAAGCGCGGACCTTTATCGACGGTGGCGCCGCGCCAGTTGCGGGCATGGAAATCCACCGTAATGCCGATCAGGCGAAGGCTTTGGCGCAAGCTGGCGGGAGCGCGCGCCGCAAAAACGAATTCGCCCGCGTAATCCCTCAAACGCTGCGCGATTTGGGAGCGCGTAACACGGCTGAGGCCGCTCATGACTGACAGCCCATGGGACCCTCGGACCTTCTCGATTGCGTGCCGTTATGGTCCGTTACGCGGTGCGATGCAATTGCGTCAGTTTTGTCGCAGATCCCATTGTTGCACGGAAAAGTTGCATTGCAGCTGGGGGCGAAACTGGTTAGAAGCCAAGGCCTCGGCGCACCGGATTTCAAGGATCCCGCTTTTGCTTTTTGAAGCTGCAGTTAAGCCCCTCCAACGCCGCAAGTCCGCCTATGCAATAGCCGGCGGATGCGGAGGCCTGCTATGACATCGCCCAAACCGGCCGCGTTGATCAGCGCGCATAACGTCAAATTCTCGGTGCCGATCGTTCTGCCGCAGGAACGCAGCATCCTCAAGAATCCGTTCAGCCTCGTATCCGATTTCTATCTCAACCGGCAGACCCGGCAGTTTCATTCGCTTCTCGAAAACATCACGTTCACGCTTAACGAAGGTGGCAAGCTCGCTATCATCGGACCCAATGGCGCGGGCAAAACTACGCTGCTGCGTGTTCTCGGCGGCATTTACCAGCCGACGAGCGGCGAGCTGAAAATCAACTGCGAGCCGCGTGGCCTGTTCGATGTGTCGCATGGCTTTATTCAGGACGCGACCGGCCTTGAGAATATCTATTTGAGAGGGCTTGAAATCGGCCTCTCGATGGCTTCGATCCTGCGAGAAGTGCCGAGCATCATCGAATTCAGCGGGCTGGGCGACAACATCGATAAGCCGTTCCGGACCTTTTCATCGGGCATGAAATTGCGGCTGGCTGTCGCGGTGGCGCTATCCGTGCAGCCTGACGTCATGCTGCTCGATGAATGGATCGGTTCGGGCGACGCTGTCTTTAAGAAAAAGGTCGGCGCCCGCATGCGCGAACTTGTCGGCGGCGCGCGCGGCCTTATTCTGGCGTCTCACAGCGACGAGCTTCTGCGCGAAGTCTGCACGCATGGCATGGTGATGAACAGTGGCCGGATCGTCTACAATG